>CAJAFJ010000155.1 GCA_903938955.1 uncultured beta proteobacterium
CATTTCCAGGCACTTGCTTGAATAACCCCATTCGTTGTCGTACCAGCTCACGACCTTGACGAAGGTGCTGTCCAGCGCCATGCCAGCGTCAGCGTCAAACACAGAGGTGCAGCTTTCGCCACGGAAGTCGGTGGAAACGACCTTCTCTTCGGTGTAACCCAGCACGCCCTTCATGGCGCCGGTGGAGGCGGCCTTCATGGCGGCGCAGATTTCAGCGTAGGTCGCTGGTTTGTCCAGCTCAACCGTCAAGTCAACCACCGACACGTCGGAGGTAGGCACGCGGAACGACATACCGGTGAGCTTTTTGTTGAGCTCAGGAATGACCACACCGACTGCCTTGGCAGCGCCAGTGGAAGATGGAATGATGTTTTCCAGAATGCCGCGGCCGCCGCGCCAGTCTTTGTTGGACGGGCTGTCCACGGTTTTTTGTGTCGCGGTCGCCGCGTGCACGGTGGTCATCAGGCCACGCTTGATACCCCAGTTGTCATTCAACACCTTGGCCACGGGGGCCAGGCAGTTGGTGGTGCACGATGCGTTGGAGATGATGGTCTCGCCCTTGTAGGTGCTGTCGTTCACGCCATAGACGAACATGGGGGTGTCGTCTTTGCTTGGTGCGGACATGATGACCTTTTTGGCACCGGCGGTGATGTGCTTTTGGGCGGTTTCCTTGGTCAGGAACAGGCCGGTCGATTCGATCACGATGTCGGCGCCGACTTCGTTCCATTTCAGTTCAGCCGGGTCTTTGACGGCGGTCAGACGGATCTTCTTGCCGTTGACGATCAGGTTGCTGCCTTCGACCGAGATATCACCCTTGAAGCGGCCATGCACCGAGTCAAATTGCAGCATGTAGGCCAGGTACTCAGGCTCCAACAAGTCGTTGATGCCAACCACTTCAATGTCGCTGAAGTTTTGAACGGCAGCACGAAACACCATGCGCCCGATGCGGCCGAAGCCGTTGATACCAATCTTGATCGTCATTTGCTTTTTCTCCAAAGTTAAAAAAACCGAAACCTGACCTGCCCGAAAGTGGGCTGCTTACTTGCGCAAAACCTTTTCCACGGTGTCCGCCACATTCGCTGGCGTGAAGCCGAAAAGCTCAAACAACACCTGGGCCGGTGCCGATTCGCCGAAAGTGTCGATGCCAACCACGGCCGCACAACCGTATTTCCACCAACCTTCGGTGGCACCCATCTCGACCGCAATGCGCGGCACGCCAGCCGGCAGCACGCTGAGTTTGTACTCGACGCTTTGCTGGTCAAACGTGGTGTTGCTGGGCATGGAGACCACGCGCACGGCGATCTTACGGGTCGCCAGAATTTCCTGTGCCTTCAGCGCTAGCTGCACTTCAGAGCCGGTGGCGATGATGACCGCTTGCATCTTCTTTTTCATGCCGACTTCGGTCGGCTCAGCCAGCACGTAAGCGCCCTTGCTGATGTCGCCCAGACCGGCTTTGGGCGCGTAGTTGATGTTCTGGCGGCTCAACAGCAGCGCGGTGGGCTTGCTCTTGTTTTGCAGGGCCACGGCCCAGGCGACAGCAGTTTCAGCCGTGTCACCCGGGCGCCACACGTCCAGATTCGGGATCAGGCGCAGACTGGCGGCGTGTTCGATCGACTGGTGGGTGGGGCCGTCTTCGCCCAGACCGATGGAGTCGTGGGTGAACACATGCACCACGCGCAGCTTCATCAGCGCGGCCATGCGGATGGCGTTACGGCTGTAGTCGCTGAAGGTCAAAAAGGTGCCGCCGTAAGGGATGAAGCCGCCATGCAGCGCCACGCCGTTCATGATGGCGGCCATGCCGAACTCGCGCACGCCGTAGTTAATGTGGCGCCCGCCGTTGCCAGCGCCGGTCACGGCGTCAAAACGCAGATTGGGCGTGCATTTGGTGTTGGTCAGGTTGGAGCCGGTCAGGTCAGCCGAGCCGCCCAGCATTTCGGGCAAGGCGGCAGTGAAGGATTCCAGCGCCAGTTGCGAGGCCTTGCGCGAGGCCACGGTTTCAGCCTTGGTGTGGGCGGCAACCGCCGTGTCGACCGCGATCTGGTTGAAGTTTTTTGGCAAGTCGCCCTTCATGCGGCGCACCAGCTCTTTGGCCAAGTCAGGGAACTCGGCTTTGTAGGCGGCAAACTTGGCGTTCCAGCTTTTCTCAAGCGCCGCACCGGCGGCCTTGCCGTCCCACGCGGCGACCACGTCTTTGGGGATGGTGAAGGGCTTGTGCGGCCAGCCGATGGCGTCGCGGGTCAGCGCGATTTCGGTATCGCCGAACGGTTCGCCGTGCGCTTTGGCGGTGTTGGCGCGGTTCGGGCTGCCTTTGCCGATGGCGGTCTTGCAGATGATCAACGTCGGTTTGTCAACCGACAGTTTGGCGGCTGCGATGGCAGCGGCAACCCCTGCGGCGTCGTGACCGTCGATCGGGCCGATAACATTCCAGCCGTAGGCCAGAAAGCGCTGGGCGGTGTTGTCGATGAACCAGGGCGCAACCTGGCCGTCAATCGAAATGCCGTTGTCGTCGTACAGCGCAATCAACTTGTTCAGCTTCCAGGCGCCGGCCAAAGCGGCGGCTTCGTGGCTGATGCCTTCCATCAGGCAACCGTCGCCCAGGAAGGTGAAGGTGTTGTGGCTGACCACGTCGTGGCCGTCGCGGTTGAACTCTTGCGCCAGCAGTTTTTCAGCCAGCGCCATGCCGACCGCGTTGGTGATGCCTTGACCCAGGGGGCCGGTGGTGGTTTCCACACCTGGGGTGATGCTCACCTCGGGGTGGCCAGCGGTTTTGCTGTGCAGTTGGCGGAAGTTTTTCAGCTCACTCATCGGTAAGTCGTAGCCGGTGAGGTGCAAGAGCGCGTAAATCAGCATCGAGCCGTGGCCGTTGGAC
>CAJAFJ010000156.1 GCA_903938955.1 uncultured beta proteobacterium
CGGTGGCGTTGATCGCCTTTGTCTGGCAGTGGATCAGCCTGCCTTCGATGCCGACGCGGGCGCGCCCGGCGGGTTCCGGCAATGTCCTCAGGCTGCTCCAAAATTCGGCGGTCGCTTTGGGCATGCTGGCGGTCAGCGCATTCTTCATGGGGCAATTTGCATTGTTCACCTATCTGCGACCGTTCCTTGAAACGGTGACACGCGTGGACATCCCCACGCTGTCGCTCGTGCTGCTGACGATCGGTGTCGCTGGATTCATTGGCACCACAGCCATCGGCATGTTCCTGAAGTGGGACTTCTACCGCACCTTGATCGGTATTCCGATCCTGATGGCGGTGATCGCGCTGGCACTTGCCCTCTTTGGCAGCCATGTCGCCGCCGTGGCGGTTCTGCTTGGCGTTTGGGGGCTGGTTGCCACGGCGGCACCGGTGGGTTGGTGGTCCTGGTTGGCAACAACATTGCCCCGGGATGCAGAGGCTGGGGGCGGGCTGATGGTGGCTGTGATCCAGTTGGCCATCGCCTTGGGCTCCTCCATCGGCGGCTGGCTGTTCGATACCAGCGGATACCATGCGGCTTTCGTTGCAAGCGCGTTCGTGCTGCTGATCGCGGCTTTCCTGACCTTGCTCACCGGACGCACACCAGCACCACATGCAGCCTGAGCCACTGACCGCGCAAGGAAAAATGCCATGACCATGAGCAGCCTCAAAGCCCGCAAGGGTGCCCCACGTGTCTGGCGTGGCCTGCATGGACTCAGCCTGGTGCTCGGTCTGCTCGTGCTCGGCGCTTGCGAAGCCGGCCAGCCGTCGGCGCCAGGCCCAGCCACCGTGGCAGCCGCGAATGCCGGCGCGGCCACCCTACAACCGGAGGAATCACGCATGTGGATGACCGTCGGCGAACGTCGCTTCGCCATCACCTTGACCAACAGCCCTGCTGCCCGCGCATTCGCTGCGCAACTGCCGCTGATGCTCGACATGGCAGACCTCAACGGCAATGAAAAACACGCCGAGCTGCCCCAAGCGCTGCCCGTGAGTGCGAGACAGGCGGGAACAATTCACAGTGGCGACCTGATGCTGTACGGATCAAACACGCTGGTTGTCTTCTATGTGACATTCGATTCGTCATATTCATACACCCGCCTCGGCCGCGTGGACGACCCCGATGGCCTGGCGCAGGCGCTGGGACAGCGTGCGGCACGCATCAACTTTTCCAAGTAGTCATTCATTTTTTTCATTGACATAGGACGACGCACCATGACCATCAAAGCCTTTGGCGCCCATGCGGGCAACCTGCCTCTTGAACCCATCGACATCACCCGGCGCGCGCCGGGCGCACACGACGTGCAGATAGCCATCGCTTACTGCGGCGTGTGCCACTCAGACCTTCATCAGGTGCGTGCCGAATGGGCGGGAACGCGCTATCCCTGCGTGCCGGGACACGAAATCGTGGGCCGCGTGTCCGCCCTGGGCGCACACGTGTCGGGCGTCCAGGTCGGTGATCTGGTGGGCGTCGGCTGCATCGTTGACAGCTGCCAGCACTGCGAAGACTGTGACGACGGCCTGGAGAACTACTGCGACCACATGGTCGGCACCTACAACGGCCCGACTCCGGACGCGCCCGGCCACACGCTGGGCGGGTACTCGCAGCAGATCGTGGTGCACGAACGTTATGTGCTGCGCATCCGCCACCCCGAGGCGCAATTGGCTGCCGTGGCTCCGCTGCTGTGCGCAGGCATCACAACCTACTCGCCGCTCAAGCATTGGAAGGTAGGGCCTGGTCAAAAGGTCGGTGTGGTGGGCATTGGCGGCCTGGGCCACATGGGCATCAAGCTGGCGCACGCGATGGGTGCGCACGTGGTGGCCTTCACCACATCTGAGTCCAAGCGCGAAGCGGCCAAGGCCTTGGGCGCGGATGAGGTGGTGGTCTCGCGCAATGCCGATGAAATGGCCAAACAGGCCAAGAGTTTCGACTTCATTCTGAACACCGTCGCCGCGCCGCATGATCTGGATGCCTTCCTGGTCCTGCTCAAGCGCGACGGCACGATGACGCTGGTCGGTGCGCCAGCCACGCCACATCCGTCTCCCAACGTGTTCAACCTGATCATGAAGCGCCGCAGCCTGGCGGGTTCGATGATTGGCGGCATTCCCGAGACGCAGGAGATGCTGGATTTCTGCGCCAAGCACGGCATCGTTTCTGACATTGAAATGATCCGCATGGACGAGATCAACGAAGCCTATGAGCGCATGCTCAAGGGTGACGTGAAGTACCGATTCGTCATCGATTGTGCGAGCCTGGCCGCATAACCATCACCCCATGAATCAAAAAATCTGGTTTCGCCTGCTCAAAGCCTTTGCCGTCGTCGCAGTCCTGGTTGTCGTGGCAGTTTCTGCCTACTCACAACACCCGCTGTTCGGACAGCTACCCGAGGGTGACCAGCAGGTCCGCATGGCGCAATCGCCCAACTTTGCCAACGGCATCTTCGTCAACCAGATCGACTCGCCGCTGCTCACCACGGATCAATCCGAGTTTTCGATGTGGATGGAAACTCTCTTTGGGGAGAAGGGTCAGCCCCGTCCCCCAAGCGCGATCCCCGCGATCAAAACCGACCTGAAGGCGCTGGATGCCCAGCAGGAGCTGGTGATATGGCTGGGCCACTCGTCCTACTATGTTCAACTGGGCGGGCAGCGCATCCTGATCGACCCGGTGTTCAGCACCAACGCCGCACCTGTACCGCTGGCAAACGTGGCCTTCGACGGCACCAGCCTCTATGCGGCAGACGACATGCCGGAGATCGACCTGCTGCTGATCACCCACGACCACTACGACCATCTGGATTACCCGAGCATTCTGGCGCTGCAGCCCAAGGTCAAGCGGGTGGTGGCGGGGAGTGGCGTGGGCGCGCATTTTGAGGCCTGGGGCTACGACATGCGAACCGTGCACGAGGCCGACTGGTACGCGACCGTTCAACAAGGGCCGCAACTGCAGATCCACGTCACACCCGCTCGCCATTTCTCCGGGCGCGCCTTCACCAGCAACAAATCTTTGTGGGTAGGCTTTGCGCTGGTGTCCCCGCAGCGCCGGATTTTCTTCAGCGGCGACTCGGGCTACGCGCCACACTTCGCCGAGATTGGAAGGCGCTACGGCCCGTTCGACTGGGTAGCGCTGGATGCAGGGCAATACGACCCGCGCTGGGCCAACGTCCATATGAACCCGGAGCAGGCAGCCCAAGCGGCTGAGGATTTGCGGGCCAGGGCGTTGACGCCCGCGCATGTCGGGCGCTTCTCCATTTCTCCCCATGATTGGGACGACCCTTTCAAGCGCATCACCGCCGCCAGTCAGGGGCGCAGCTATGCCTTGTGGACACCCCAAATCGGCCAGCCCATTTATCTTGATGGCCGGGCACAGACATTTACGCCATGGTGGGAGGCAGTCACCCCCCGGTAACGCTGCACCGCCGAAATTCATCACGCTCTATAGCGGGCGTTCACCCAACTTGGCTCGGAAAGTTGTTGGTTTGACACAGGTCAGCGGAAATTTCACCTGATCCCGCCCATCACGAAGTGATTATTGGCCCCTTAATTTGCTTGATTACACTCACCAGCAGGTGCTGCTGTCACAGACGGTGGGTCGGCCACCCCCAACCCAAACCGGCGGAGCCTTTGACGGTCGCCGATTGACGTCCGGTCAGGGCGCTTTAGGTGGTTTGGGCGGCGTTTTTTCGCCCAGCCCGACGCGGAATTTCTCCAGCTTGGCGGCGTAATCCGCCGCCTCGCCGTAGCCCAGAAAACGCACGTAACGGGCGTGCTGGCCCAGCGCCTTGCGGGCGTGTTTGATCGGGCAAAAATACTCTTCCGTGCGGCCGACGATCTCGCTCACATAGGCCATCAGGCCGTTGCCGTAAGCGCAGTAGGTGCAGTGAAATTTCTCGATAAAGTTCAGGTACTCCAGCTGCTGGCGGTCAAAAATAATATAGTCGCCGCGGCGCACCTTGGTGATGCCGTAAATCGGAAAACAGGTGGCCTGGTAGAAGCTCACGCACAGGTCCAGAAACAGCATCGGCACAATCATGCTGTAGATGATGGGGCCGGTGATCAGGTTTTGCGGCCGGTTGGTTGTCAGCCAGTTGAAGAAGCTGTTTTTAAGCTGGCGGTGGGCCTGGCGCACCGAGGCTTCAAACTCCACCCGCTTGCCCTTGATCTGAAACCGGGCGCTGGCCTCCTGCTCTTGCAGGGCCTTGAGCAAATCGTCTTCAAGCGCGCTGATCTGGTCCAGCAACTGGTGTATTTTTTCGTTCATGGTGCGCCCATTGGAACACCTTGCCTCACACCTGTTTGGCGCGCAGGTAGTTCACCATGTCGTCCAGCGTGACCAGCCGGGCATAGTCGGTCTCGGGAATCGTCACGCCAAAGTGCTCATGCACGCTGACCAGAAAAGTCAGCCAGTCCATCGAATCCAGGTCCACCAGCTGGCGCAGGGGTTGATCGGGCGCCATCGACCCGGCCTCCATTTCCGGAGCAATGGCGGACAAGAGGGTGAGCAGCGTTTTGAGCAGCGTGGCGCGGTCAGTGGTCATGGGGGGCATCCTGGGGGTGTGACAGCGGGTGTGGCGGCGCCTCCAGCGCGGCGGGCTGTTGCAACAGCTCGTGCAAAGCGGCTAAAAACAGCGCGCCCCGGTGCCCGTCCGAGGCCCGGTGATCGGCGGCCAGCGTGGCGCACACCACGGGCTGTACGCACAACTGACCGTCGACCACCCAGGGGCGTTCCAGCAGGCTGCCAAAGCCGACCAACGCCACTTGCGGCGGGTAGATCACGCCGAAGACTTCTTCCACGCCCTGGTCGCCCAGGTTGGTGACGGTGATGGTGGGGTCGCTCATCTCGGAACTGCGCAGCGACCCGGCTCGCGCGCGCTTGACGAGGTCGGTCAGCTCCTGCATGAGTTGCGCCAGCGGCTTGTCCGCCACATCGTGCAGGGCCGGGGCCACCAGGCCGCCACCGCGCAGCGAGATCGCCACGCCGGTATGCACGGCGGCACTCGGCAGAAACTGTCCGTCGCGGTAAAAACCATTGAGTTCGGGTGTGCGCTGCAGGGCCAGCGCCACGGCTTTCAGCAGTAGCACCGCAGGCAGCAGGCGCTGCGTGATGGGCAGGTCGGCATTGTGTTGCCGCAGCCAGAGGAGGGCAGCCGCCATGGGCATGGTTTCGCGCAGGTAGTAATGCGGAATCTCGCGCTTGGAGCGGCTCATGGCGCTGGCAATGGCGCGGCGCATGGCCAGTTGCCGGTCGGCCACGTCGGACGCGGCGGCGGGGGCGGGTGGTGTCGCGGTGTTTGCGGGTGTCTCCGATGCGGGTGAGGGCTTGGGTGCCGCAGCCTCGATATCGGCCAGCGTGACGGTGCCGTTCGGGCCGCTCCCCGGCACCGTGTCGGGGTCAAGGCCGAGTTCTTTGGCGCGGTGGCGTGCGGCGGGTGACACGGGGCGGCGGCTGGTCGTCACGTCGCCTGCCGCCAGCAGCGTTGCCAGGACGGTGCCCACCGGCACTTTCTCGCCGGGCTGCACCAGCAGGTCCTGCACCACGCCGTCCTGCCAGATTTCGACATCGACCGCCGCCTTGGAGGTGTCCACCACCGCCACCACCTGGCCGCGCTGCACGCGGTCGCCGGGTTTTACGTGCCAGACGAGCAGCTTGCCTTCGTCCATGTCGGCGCCCAGCGAGGGCAGCTTGAACTCGATCATGCGGCACCGCCCATCACCGCCTGCGCGGCGGCCACGATCTTGGGGACCTGGGGCAGGGCGGCTTCTTCCAGATGGCGCGCATACGGTATCGGCACCTCTTCGCTGCAGACGCGGGCCAGGGGCGCGTCCAGCTCAAAAAAAGCCTGTTCGACGATGCGCGCCATCACCTCGGCGGCCAGGCTGCCCGAGCGCCAGCCCTCGTCAATGACCACGGCGCGGCGGCATTTGCGCACCGAGGCCATGACGGTGGCGTCGTCCAGCGGGCGCAGCACGCGCAGGTCGATCACTTCGGCGTGGATGCCCAGCCCGGCCAGCGCTTGCGCCGCCTGCAGCGCCTTGGGCAGGCAGCCGCCAAAGGTGATCAGGCTGACATCGCTGCCGACGCAGCGCACGCAGGCGCGGTCAATATCAACGTCGGTGTCGTCAGGCACCTCGCCCTCGGTGTTGTACAACTGCGCGTGCTCAAAAATCAGCACCGGGTCCGGGTCGGCCAGCGCGGCCTTGAGCATGCCGCGGGCATCCGCCACCGTGGCCGGGACCAGCACGCGCAGGCCTGGCACATGGGCGTACCAGCACTCAAAACTGTTGGAGTGTTGCGCCGCCACCTGACGCCCGGCGCCCGTCGCCATGCGGATCACCAGCGGCACCGAGAACTGCCCGCCCGACATATGGTGCAGCAGGGCGGCGCTGTTCACTATCGGGTCCAGCGCCAGCAGGCTGAAGTTGACGGTCATCACTTCAACAATCGGGCGCAGGCCGCCCAGCGCGGCCCCGATCCCCGCGCCGACAAAGCCTAGCTCTGACAGCGGCGTGTCGCGAATGCGCTCGGGGCCAAACTCGTCGAGCAAGCCTTTGGACACGGCATAAGTGCCGCCGTAGCGGCCCACGTCTTCGCCCATCAAAAAAACCCGGGGGTCGGTTTGCAGGGCGTCGCGCAGCGCCTCACGCAGGGCGTCGCGGTAAGTCATGCGGCGGCTCATCCCGCACCGCCTTTCGGCGACGTGACGTCGCACAGCAAGTCGCCCACCGGCTCCCAGGTGCCGGCTTCGGCAAAGGCCACGGCGGCGTTTACCTCGGCCTGGGCGCGGGCATCCAGCGCCAGAAATTCGTCCTCGGTCAGCAGGTGCTGCGCTTTCAGGCGGGCGCTAAAGGTGTGGATCGGGCCGCGCGTTTTCCAGGCGTCGACTTCCTGCTTGTCGCGGTACAACTCCGGGTCAAACATCGAGTGCGCCCGAAAGCGGTAGGTTTGCAGTTCCATGAACACCGGACCGCTGCCCTGGCGCACCTGCTGCGCGGCCCGTTGCACGGCCTCATGCACCGCAACCACATCCATGCCATCGACCCGCACGCTGCGCATGGCGTAGGACGCGGCCTTGGCGCACAAATCGGTTTGCGCCTGCGAGCGCGCCAGCGCGGTGCCCATGGCGTAGAGGTTGTTTTCGCAGCAAAACAGCACCGGCAAGTGCCACAACGCGGCCAGGTTCATGGCCTCGTGAAAAGCGCCTTCGGCCATCGCACCTTCACCAAAGAAGCAGGCGGTCAGGGCCGGGCGTTTTAACATCTGATCGGCCAGTGCCAGCCCGACCGCCAGCGGCAAGCCCCCGGCGACGATGGCTTGCCCGCCGTAAAAACGGGTGGCGCGGTCAAACAGGTGCATCGAGCCACCGCGCCCGCGCGAGCAGCCTTCCTGTTTGCCAAACATCTCGGCCATGATGCGGTTCATGCTGACGCCGTGCAGCAGGGCGTGGCCGTGCTCGCGGTAGGTGCAGACCAGATTGTCGTCCGGCCCCAGCGCGCGCAGGGCGCCGGTGGCAACGGCTTCTTCACCGATGTAGAGATGCAAAAAGCCGCGAATTTTTTGTTGTCCGTACAACTCGGCGGCTTTTTCTTCCAGGCGACGGATACGCAGCATGTCGCACAGCATGCCGCTGGCAAACGTCTTGTCCCAGGGCACCGGGCCTGTTGGTGGCGCGGGCACCTGAGGCGCGTTCATGCGCCGCTTTCCAGGGTCGAAATATCGCCTTCGGGCAAGCCGAGTTCCCGCGTTTTGAGCAGGCGGCGCATGATCTTGCCGCTGCGCGTGCGCGGCAGCGAGGGTAAAAACGCAATCTCTTTGGGTGCCACCGCCGCCCCCAGCCGCTTGCGGGCGTGCGCCGAAATATCCAGCCGCAAGGTCTCCCCGGCTTGGTAGCCATCCTTGAGCGAGACAAATGCTTTGACGATCTCGCCCACCACCGGGTCCGGCTTGCCGATGACGCCCGCCTCGGCCACGGCCGGGTGCTCCATCAGCACGCTTTCGACCTCGAACGGGCCAATCAAATGCCCGGCCGATTTGATGACATCGTCGGCCCGGCCGACAAACCAGAAATAGCCGTCGGCATCGACCTTGGCCAGGTCGCCGGTCAGGTACAGATCCGCATCAAAGCACTGGCGGTAGCGCTCTTCGTTGTTCAGGTAGGCACGAAACATCGACGGCCAACCGGCCCGCAGCGCCAGTTCGCCTTCGACGCCCGGCTTGTCGATGATGCAGACGCGGGGCAGCTCGCCCTCGGCCTCCAGGTGGCGCACGATGAAGGCTTCCACGCCCGGCAGCGGGCGCCCCATGGAGCCGGGCTTGATGTCAAACGCCGGGGTGTTGGCAATCATGATGCCGCCGGTTTCGGTTTGCCACCAGTTGTCGTGAATCGGCAGGCCCAGTGCCTCCAGGCCCCACCAGACCGCCTCCGGGTTGAGCGGCTCGCCGACGCTGGCGATGAAGCGCAGCGCCGGGTAATGGTGTTGCTGCGCCAGCGCGACGCCGGATTTCATCAGCATGCGGATCGCCGTCGGCGCGGTGTACCAGACGCTGATGCGCTCCTGCGCCAGCAGCGTGTACCAGCGCTCGGCGTCGAATTCTTCGCGGTCGATCAGCGAGGTCACGCCCTGCAGCAGCGGCGCCATGATGCCGTAGGAGGTGCCGGTCACCCAGCCCGGGTCGGCGGTGCACCAGTAGCGGTCATCGGCGTGCAAATCAAGCGCGTAACGCCCGGTGGCCCAGTGGGTGACGACCGCACCATGCACATGCACCGCGCCCTTGGGCGTGCCGGTGGTGCCGCTGGTGAAGTGCAGCAGGGCCGGGTCGTCCGGTTGCGTGTTGACGGGGGTGAAGGTGTCGGACGCACCGTGCATCAGCGTGGCCAGGTCGAGCGCGCCGGGCTCGTGCGTGGGGCTGCCGTCTTCGCTCACCAGCAGCACATGGCGCAGGCCGGGCAAGGTCGCGCGCAGCGGCTGAATCTTTTTGCGGTACAACACATCGGTGGTGACCAGCACTTGCCCGCCCCCGAGCTTGAGGCGCGACGCAATCGGCTCCGGGCCAAAGGCCGAGAACAATGGCGTGACCACCGTGCCATTTTTCAGCGCGCCCAGCACGGCTACGTACATCTCGGGGATGCGCCCGGCCAGCACAAACAAGTGGTCGCCCTTGCCCACGCCCAAGTCATGCAACACGTTGGCAAAGCGGTTGGTCTGGCGTGCCAGCTCCGCGTAACTCAGGTCCAGTACTGGGTGCGTGCGTGAGACAAAGCGCAAGGCCACGTGGTTGCGCAACGGCCCCGCCGCATGCCGGTCCACCGCCTCAAACCCCATGTTCAGCCCGCCGTCTGGCAGACCTTGCAAGGCACTGCGCGCCAGGGTCCACACGTCCAGGCGGCGTTCAGCCTCGTAGTCGCTCCAGTGCGGCGGCACGCGCAGGGCGGTTTTGTGGATGACCAGCGGCCGTTCCATACGCGGCTTTCAGAGGCGTTCGACCACTTCCCGGTCTCGGGCGCCGGCCAGGCCCGCCGTCAGGTCGGCCAGTTCACGGGTCAATAGCTCCAGCACGTCTTCCATCGTGATGATGCCCACCAGCTGGCCTTTTTTATCGATCATGACGAGGCGGCGCAGCCGGTGTTTTTTCATCAGTTGCACGGCCTCCATCGCGTCCATATTGGGCGTGCAGGTGACCAGGTCCACGGTCATGATGTCGCCTGCGGTGAAGACCGCCGGGTCCAGCCCTTCGGCCATCAGTTCCAGCACCAGGTCGCGGTCGGTGACGATGCCGACGGGACGGGTTTTGTCCAGCGCGTCCACCACCACCAAGGCGCCTACGTGGTGCTGGCGCATGATTTTGGCGACCATCAGCGCCGAGGTGTCGGGCTCCACCACCGCCACGGGCGTGGTCGCAAAGTCGGTGAGTTGGGTGGCCATGATGGTCTAAGCCTCAATCACCAACTGGTTCACCACGCGGCTCACGCCGGGGGCGGACCAGGTAACGCCTTCGGCCGCGTTGCGCTCGGCCCACGAGTGAACGCGCCCGCTCAGGGTCACCACACTGCCGTCCACTGTGATGTCGATGCGACGCGCTTCGCGCATGGCTTGCCGCGTCAGCGCATCCTGAATGCGGGCCGACAGATTGACAGAAATCGGCAGCGCCTTGAGCCGGATGTTGTCGGTGATGCCCAGCACGCCTTTGAGCGGGCGGACCATGCGCTCGACGGCGCGGAGCTGAAAATTCCAGTCCAGTTCACCGCTCAGCGTGACCCAGCCTTTTTCGACCGTGACCTTGACCCGGTCCTGCGGTATCGAGGTGTTCCAGCCCAGCACGTGCTCGACCGCCGTGGCAATTTCGGTGTCGCTACGCTGGTGAATGCCGACCGGCACCACGTCCAACTCCAGCGCAATCGCCTTGACGCCAGCGACGCGCTCCACCGCGCGCTTGGCGGCTACTTTTTCTGAGTAGGTGTCCAGGTGCCCGCTCAGGGTCACGACCCCGGCGTGGACCGCCACACCAATACGCGCCTCCGGTACCAGCGGGTCCCATGACAACTCGGAAAGCACGTCTTTTTTCAGGTCTGAATCCGTTTTCATGGTGGCTCCTGGTAATTTCGATAGAGGGTGAAAACAAGAACTTCAGAATAGCCACGACCCCGCGCACCTGCTTGCGAAAAATCAAGCCTGCCACGGTCTTGAAGGCGAAACTCTTCCTATAAAAAAGGGCCCACATTTTGAGTAGGAGATGCGGATGTTTCAAGATAGAACGGATGCCGCGCGCCGTCTTGTGGCGCGGCTGTCGGCCTACAAGGGCCAGCACCCTTTGATCCTGGCCATTCCGCGCGGCGCGGTGCCCATGGCCAAACTGGTGGCCGACCAGCTGGGTGGTGATCTGGATGTGGTGCTGGTGCGCAAGCTGCGCGCACCGCACCAGCCCGAGCTGGCGCTGGGGTCGGTCAACGAGAGTGGCTGGACCTATGTGGCCGACTTTGCCGCACTCTATGGTGCGGACCATGAGTATCTGGAAGCCGAGAAGCTTACGCAGCTGAACACCATTCGCCGGCGCCGCGCGCAGTACACCCCGGTGCGCCCGCCGATCGACCCGGCCGGGCGCATCGTCATCGTGGTGGATGACGGCCTGGCCACCGGCGCCACCATGATCGCCGCGCTGCACGGCCTGCGGGCCGCCAAGCCGGCGCAGTTGATTTGCGCGGTGCCGGTGTCGC
Source organism: uncultured beta proteobacterium (assembly GCA_903938955.1). The sequence goes on from CAJAFJ010000156.1 coordinate 11,243, forward strand.
CGCCGGACACGCTGGTCAAGGTGGCTGAATTGGCCGACGAGGTGGTGTGTCTGGACACGCCGCGATCTTTTCAGGCGGTCGGGCAGTTCTACCAAAACTTTCCGCAGGTGGACGACGAAGAGGTGATTGAGGTGCTGAAAAGCCCCTGACCTCTCGGCGCGCTGTGTCGGCGCTTCAGGTCGTCAGGTAGTGGCTGAACCAGGCGGTGGCTTGCCGCGCTACCTCTTGCAGTGCACCCGGTTCTTCAAACAAGTGGGTGGCGCCCGGAACAATGATCATCTCCTTGGCGCAGGGCAGCAGGGTGTAGGCCCGTTGGTTGAGCTCCAGCACCTCCTCATCCCGGCCGCCCACCAGCAGCAAGGTGGGCGCGCACACTTTGGTCAGGTCATGGGCGCCGGCCAGGTCCGGGCGACCGCCGCGCGAGACCACGGCCCCAATGTCGCGGCCCAGGGCGGCAGCGGCCTGCAGGGCCGCCGCCGCGCCGGTGCTGGCGCCAAAGTAGCCCAGCAGCAGGGTTTGGGTGGCCGGGTGCAGCTTGACCCAGTGGGTGGCGACCAGCAGGCGGTGCGTCAGCAACGCAATGTCAAACCGGGTCTGGTAGTCGAGGTCTTCTGCCACGGTGAGCAGGTCGAGCAGCAGCGTGCCAATGCCTTGCTCGCGCAGCATTCGCGCCACAAAATTGTTGCGCGGGCTGTGGCGGCTGCTGCCACTGCCATGGGCAAACAGCACCAGGCCCCGGGCATCGGCCGGGAGCTCCAGCATGCCTTCGACATAGATGCCGTCAATGGGCAGGCTCACAAGTTGGTTCAGGGCAGGGTTCACGGGGCTCCTTGTCAGGTCGGTCAGGTGGCAATCGAGATCGGAAAACGCCGACGCCCGAAGTGGCCGGCCTGGGCGTCGAAGCGGCCCGCCAGCGCCACGCCGCAGTCGGGGCAGGCGCCTGCTGCGGTGAGCCGGTAGTGCTTGATCTGGTACCAGTCTCGCACGATCAGCGGCGCCTGGCAATGCGGGCAAAAAGTGGTGTCGCCTTCGCTGTGATGGATGTTGCCGGTGTAGACATGGTGCAGCCCTTCTTGCAGCGCCAGCGTGCGGGCGCGCACCAGCGTGGTGGCTGGCGTGGCAGGCACGTCCGGCATTTTGTAGTCGGGGTGAAAGGCCGAGAAGTGCAGCGGCACATCGGGGCCGAGTTCTTTCATGACCCACTGGCTCAGCGCAGTGATTTCAGCGCTGCTGTCGTTGTGGCCGGGGATGAGCAGCGTGGTGATCTCCAGCCAGACATCGGTTTCGTGCTTGATGTAGACCAGCGTGTCGAGCACCGGCTGCAAGTGCGCGCTGGTGAGCTTGAAATAGAAGTCCTCGGTGAAGGCTTTCAGGTCGACATTGGCGGCGTCCATCTTGGCGTAGAAATCGCGCCGGGGCTGGTCGTGCATATAGCCGGCGGTGACCGCCACGGTGTGCACGCCGCGCGCACGGCAGGCATCGGCCGCGTCCATCGCGTACTCGACAAAAATGACCGGGTCGTTGTAGGTAAACGCCACGCTCTTGCAGTTGTGTTTGACGGCGGCCAGGGCAATCGCCTCGGGCGAGGCCTGGTCCATCAATTGGTCCATGTCGCGCGACTTGCTGATGTCCCAGTTCTGGCAAAACTTGCAGGTCAGATTGCAGCCTGCCGTGCCAAACGACAGCACGCTGCTGCCGGGGTAGAAATGGTTCAGCGGCTTCTTCTCGATCGGGTCAATGCAAAAGCCCGACGAGCGGCCGTAGGTGGCCAAAATGATTTTCTCGCCGATGCGCTGGCGCACAAAACAGGCGCCGCGCTGGCCGTCGTGCAGGCGGCAGTCACGCGGGCACACATCGCATTGCAGGCGCCCATCGTCCAGACGATGCCAATAGCGGGCGGGGTAGAGGGTGTCTTGCATCACGTCACCTCAAGTTCTTGCCATTTGCGCACGGTGTAGCGCTGCAGTCGCAGGCCTTCGGTCCAAAAATTGGGCGGCAGCCCGGCCTTGTATTTGAGGTGCGCCATGAACTCGGCCACGCTCGGTAATTGTTCCCACACCTGCGGCAAAAAAGTGCTGCTGTAGCGCTGGTACTGCAGCACCACGCCGTCAATACCGGGCCTGAGCTGGGCCAGTGCCTGGGCTTCGGTGTCAAACGCCAGCGGCTGCATGGCCGACAGCACAGACACTTCAATCCGGGTGATCGCCAGCTCGGCCGGGGCCAGTGGCGCAAAGCGCGGGTCTTGCAGCGCCGCCGCCACCGCGTTGGCCTTGACATCGGCCAACAGCGTGCGCCGCGCCAGCAGCGAGCCAATGCAGCCGCGCAGTTGTCCCTGCTGGTTCAGCGTGACAAAACAGGCGCCCCATGCTTGCAGCAGGTCGGCCGACTCGTCCACCGCCGCCGCCTGCGGCAGGTCCAGGGCTTGCGCAATCGCGTTGCGGGCCAGGGCCAGCAAGGTCGGGCCGGGGTCTGACGCCACCGGCGCTGGCAAAGGGGGGCTGGCATCAGCGCTCATGCTCGGCACCAGGGGTGAAGGCAAAGGCGGCATAGCCCACCACGCGCTCCTTGTTGCCCGCCGTGTCGCCGGAGTTGCAGGCGCCCAGCAGGTGGGCTTGCAAACCGTGCTGGCGTGCGGCACGTAACAGGCCGTTGATGGGGGTGCCGCCGCAGGCTTGCTGGTGGCTCAGGCTGGCATCAAGGTGCAGAATGCGCAGCACGGTGTCCTGGTCCAACGCCTGCGCCTCGCGGTAGTGCAAGAAGTGCGACAGGTCGGAGCTGACCACAATCAGCGTCTCGGGCCCGCCCCACAGCCGGTTCAGCACCTGCGCCACTTCAGCCGGTGTGGCGTCGCCCACGGCCAGTGGCACCAGCTTGAAGTCGGTCAGCGCCTGCTGCAAAAAGGGCAGTTGCACCTCCAGCGAATGCTCGGGGGCATGGGCGGCGCGGTTCACCACCACCTGCGGCAGATCGGCCAGCGCGATGATGGCGGCCTGGTCCATCTCAATGTCACCCAGCGGGGTGGCAAACGAGTCAACCCCCGGCAAGGCCAGGCCCCGCACCGGCACGCGGTGCACCGGCCCCAGCAACACCACGCGCGCGATGATGTCGCGCACACCGGCCAGACATGCATAGGCCATGGCCGCCGTCGAGCCGGAGTAGATGTAACCCGCGTGCGGCACGATGAGCGCTTTGGGTGCCGGGAGGGGGTTGCCCGTGACCGGACGCGCCATGGCCAGCATGGCGCGCACATCGTGGGCCAAATCAGGCGCCAGCCCCGGATAAAAGGCGCCAGCGACAGCGGGTTGACGGACTTGGTGCATGGAAGAACCTCCTGCGCACAGCTTAGTGTTGCAGCGTACAGGCTGATTTGCTGTTTATCAAGCGCGGGCTGGTGCGCCAGCGGGTCGTAGAGGTCGGCCAGCGACTGGGTGGCGTCCACAGCCCTGGCATCAAGCACCACTTTCGCTGCACTATTGATAGCGCCTTGTGCATGTGAGTGTGATCAACCAAATTGAGGGGCCAATCAACACACTTCGTGATGGGCAGGATCAGGTGAAATTTCCGCGCCAAGTTGGGTGAACGCCCGCTACAGAGCGGGATGGATTTCGGCAGTGCAGCGTCTGCGGGTCTTCGCGACCGACCGCTTCCCGACAACTCAGCACTGTACCTGTCAGAAGACGTTCGCGAATTCAGTTCCGGTGCCAAGCTGGCTATAAATCATTCAATGCCTTGGCCAGATCATGGACGTTCAAATGCGCAGTGAGGCAGCCAGAATGTCATGTCGTCTTGCTCCAGGCTGATATTAAGCCGCTCAAGATGTGTATCCCCTGTTTAATCTGCTCTACTGTGAGGCTGGCATAGCCAAGGATGAATCCGGCTGGTTGGTGTTGTATCGTTGATGCTGGTCTGGCAAACAGTGTCGAAACTGGATAGATACCGACACCTGCCTCGCGGGCAATAGCCACCAAAATCGGTTCATCTTGGGCGTGCAAAAACGGCAACCACAGCACCACATGCAGCCCTGCGGCCGTGCCGCCGACCTGTGCATCCTTTGGAAGATACCGTGCAACGGCATCCAGCAGGGCCGCACGGCGGCGCTCATTTTCTCGACGCATGCGTCGTACATGGCGTTCATAGGTGCCGCTCTCAATCAATGACGCCAGCACGCGCTGCTCCAGCACCGGCGCATGGCGGTCGGTCAGGCGCTTGGCTTGCCGGAACACTGCCACCAGTTCAGGCGGAAGCACCAGATAACCGAGGCGTAATTGAGGTGACAAGGCCTTGGAGAAGGTGCCGACATAAATCACCCGGCCGTCACTGTCCATCGCCTGCAGCGCATCAATCGGGCGCTGTCCGTATCGAAATTCACCGTCATAGTCGTCTTCCACAATCCAGGCGTTGTGGCATCGCGCCCATTGCAGCAGCTCCTGGCGTCGTGTGATCGGAAGAACACCGCCCAAAGGGAACTGGTGTGACGGCGTTACATAGACCAGGCGGACATGCTCGCCATGAGGCAGGCTGCTGGTATCCAGTCCATGTGCATCCACAGTCGTTGGCAGACAGCGTGCGCCTGTCGCCTCAAAACAGTGTCGTGCCATCAAGTAGCCAGGGTCTTCAAACACAAAAGCATCGTCGGCATCTAGTAGCACCCTGGCACACAAATCAATGGCCTGTTGGGATCCGTGCACCACCAGGATCTGTTCTGCCTCACAAACCAGACCCCGGGCGCGCCGCAGATATCCCTGGAGTGTCGTCCGCAGTGACGCTTCGCCCTCCGGCGCGGCGTAGTACAAGCGTTGTTGCATTCGCAATAGTTCAGACTGGTAAGTCCGTCGCCAGGCCCGTGTTGGGAAGTCCCGATAGGCCACCGCGCCATACAGAAAGTCGAAGCGAGCCGGATCAGATTGCGGTAGCGCAGGCATGCCCATGTTCTGCAGGCGGTGGCCAAATGTGGACAACACGGGTTCAGTGCTGGTGCGGCGCTTGGCAGGCAACTCGGATGATTCAGGTTCCATCCGTGGCTTGGCCACTGTGGCCACCCTCCCTGTGGATGTGACCAGATACCCCTCGGCGGCAAGCTGTTCATAGGCCGCAGTGACCGTCGTTCGCGACACCGCCATCTCTGCAGCAAGGCCTCGCGTTGACGCTACCGGCGTGCCTGGTGACAAGGTGCCGTCTGCCATCTGAGCACGCAGCATGTCATAGATCAAGCGCCCGGCACCGGTAGCGCCGCGCCGACGACGGATTGGTGTTTGTAACTGGACCATAAATAAAATACAAAACTGGTTCTTCTCATTGTGCCGGTTTTGAGTGACAGTAGCGAAGAGTTCATCTTTTTCTACTTAAACACCCTCTATGTACATTCCTGAACACTTTGCTGAAACCCGACCCGAGGAGTTGCAGCGCATCATTCGTGAACACCCGTTGGGGACGCTGGTCTCCCACGGAGATGCTGGACTGGACGCCGACCATATTCCATTTGAGTTCGACGCGGCTGCGGGAACTTATGGGGTACTTGCAGCGCATGTGGCTCGGGCGAATACGCTCTGGCAGCGCTGCCCAACTGGTACACCGGTGATGGTGGTGTTTCGCGGCGCAGAAGCCTACATCTCACCCAACTGGTATCCCAGCAAGCATGAGACACATCGACAAGTGCCGACCTGGAACTATGAGGTGGTGCATGCACACGGCACGATCACCGTGCATGACGACGAGCGTTTTGTCCGGCGCATGGTGGCACGTCTCACTCGGCGCCACGAGGCCAGTGAGCCCAAACCTTGGAAGATGGGCGATTCTGCGCCGGAGTTCATCAACCCCATGCTGCGCCACATTGTGGGCATCGAGATCGCTATCACCTCGCTGGTCGGCAAAGTCAAGCTCAGCCAAAACCGGGAAATGCGGGACCGTCTGAACGCTGCCAGCACACTGGATGAACGCGGTCACAGCGCCATGGCGCAGGCCATGCGTCAGGCTGGATGAGTGCCGTGTACTCATCTACGTTCACGTTCGCCAAAGGCGAGTTCGACGACGCATTTCATAAGCTGGATGCCGAGATTGCACAACTGGCGAAATCCATCCCCGGTTACCTTGGTGAGGAGGTCTGGGAGAATCCTTCGACCGGGCTCTTGGCTAATGTGTATTACTGGGCGTCGATGGAAGCACTGCGAGCATTGATCCAGCATCCGGTACATATTGCCGCCAAGCAACAGCGGTCAAAATGGCTCAATGGCTACCAGGTTGTGATTGCCGAGGTGATTCGTGTTTATGGCGACGGCGGTATCACACACCCGCTGGCCCACCTGTCATCGCATCAGACGCAGGCGTGATCTCAAAACACCGGCCCCGGCCCAGGTATTGCCTATGTGGTTGCCCGCACGGTGGCTGGCGGCCGGTCTGAGGGTCTGGCGTCCTGTTTGGGCACCGGCCTGGGTGGCTTGCTGCATGTGCTCGCCGCCGCGCTGGGCCTGTCCTTGATCATTGCCCAGTCCGCCTGGGCGTTTAACGTCTTGAAGTACGTGGGTGCGGCCTACTTGGTTTACCTGGGTGTCCGCATGCTGCTGCGCAAAGAGCAGTCCGCCACGGTCGATGCGGTGGCATCAGCTTTCAGGAAATCCAATTCCAACTGTGATTGATGCTTGTTTATAAAACCCTAGGTGACTGTTGGGGAAATTTGCCATGACGATCACAATTGCCTACGATAGTGTGAAGTATCAATAGGGATCAGCATGTTCGCCTATAAGAATAGGCCGCCACCCTTGATGACGACCCCGCAATGGGTCTTGCCCGATCGTTGGGCGATAGTCAAGCAATAAATACAAACAGCGAAAGGAATAGAAAATGAAAAAGACCTGTCTGCTGATTGCACTATCGGTGACCCTTATCCAGGGTTGCTATACCGCGCCACCCTACCAGTCATCCAGCCATGTTTCAGTCGGAGTCGGTTACCCGGGTGTCAACATCGGTATCAATTATTCGACGTACCCGGACCTGGTCCTGATACCGGGCTATCCCGTTTACTACGCCCCCGCGGTGAATTCAAATTACTTCTTTTACGACGGCCTGTACTGGGTGTTCCAGAGCGATAA
>CAJAFJ010000157.1 GCA_903938955.1 uncultured beta proteobacterium
GGTTTTGTGCCGCCTTTTTTTGTCATGAGGCAAGCTGGTCGCGGCCTGCCTCTTCTGGAGAAGTTTATGAAATTTGTCGCTTTTGAGCGCGCCATGCAGGGCACGGGTGCGAGCCGCCGTCTCCGCATCACCGGTCGCACACCCGGTATCGTCTACGGTGGCGCTGTTGCCCCACTGCAAATTGAACTTGACCACAATGAACTGTGGCATGCCCTGAAAAAAGAAGCGTTCCACGCGACTGTTCTGGACATGGAACTCGACGGAAAAGAAAGCAAAGTTTTGCTGCGCGACGTGCAAATGCACCCGTTCAAACAACTCATTTTGCACATCGACTTCCAGCGCGTTGACGCCACCACCAAGCTGCACATGAAGGTGCCTTTGCACTACAGCGGTGACGAGAATTCAACTGCTGTGAAGAGCGAAGGCTGCATCGCCAACCACGTCATCACTGAAATCGAAGTGCTGTGCCTGCCAAGCGATCTGCCAGAGTTCATCGCCGTTGACTTGAGCGTCCTGAAAAAGGGCCAGTCACTGCATTTTGCCGACATCACCCTGCCTAAAGGCGTGACCTACGTGCCTCACGGCGGCAACAAGAACCCGGTCCTCGTGTCCGTGGTGGCGGTTGCTGGCGCTGAAGTTGTTGCTGCACCAGTTGCCGCAGCACCTGCTGGTAAAGGTGGCAAGGCTGCCCCCAAGAAGAAGTAATTCTTAATTGGCTTAGCTTCAACGGCCCACCTCGGTGGGCCGTTTTGCTTTCAGCGTCACATTCGTCTTTTGGCATTAAAGACGCTCAATTTATGATCCTATGAGATGGTTACACTGCAGCGCTACGTCGGCCATCTCATTGAAATCTGACCCGATTAAACACATGATCAAACTTTTTGTGGGTCTGGGCAATCCTGGCCCTGAATATGAATCGACCCGCCACAACGCGGGTTTCTGGTGGCTGGACGAGGTGGCACGCGAGCTCAAAGTGCCCTTGGTGATGGACAAAAGCTACTATGGTCTGGTCGCGCGAACCTCGGTCAATGGTCAAACGGTTTGGTTGCTGGCGCCACAAACCTTCATGAACCTGTGCGGTAAGTCGGTCGCCGCGCTGGCCCGCTTTTTCAAGATCCAGCCCCAGGAAATCCTGGTGGCGCACGATGAACTCGACATCGTGCCGGGCGAGGCCAAGCTCAAGCTGGGCGGCAGCCATGCAGGTCACAACGGCCTGCGCGATATTCATGCCCAGCTCGGCACCGACAACTACTGGCGTCTGCGTTTGGGCGTGGGACACCCCGGCATCAAGTCGGAAGTGATTCACTGGGTGCTCAAAAAACCTTCGCTCGATCACCGCATTGCCATTGACCAGAGCATCGACCGTGCCGTCAAGGCGCTGCCGTATTTTTTGTCAGGGGACATGGACAAAGCGACGATGCTGATTCACACCAGCAAACCGCCAAGGCCTAAGTTGCCCAAACCTGAAGCCCCACCGCTGTAAAGGCCGACTCGTTCCGTGGAACACAGAAAGGACGCCATGAAAAAGCTCACTGCGTATATTATTTTCTCAATAGCCTCCTGTTTTTTATCGACGGGGGCAACGGCTGAAAATATCTACAAATGCAAAGACAGCTACAGCCAGACGCCCTGCCCCGGTGGCACCCGCATGGACGTGACGGACCCGCGCACCAGCGCCCAAAAAATGGCGGCTGACCAAGCGACCCTCCAAGATGCCAGAACGGCAGACCGCATGGAAAAAGCCCGGATACAGCAGGAACAAGCGGACCTGGCAGCCAATACACCGTTAGCTACGCCCAAGAAAAAAGCGAGCAGCAGCCACACACCAAAGCCCAAGGTCAAACTGAAGGTCAAGAAGAACCCAAAAACACCGGATGACTTTACGGCGCGGGCACCGGCAAAGAAAAAGCAAGCCAAGGCCCACAAGACGTCATCCAGGACGCGTCAAGTCAAAGGTGAGCCGTGGGTATTGCATTGAACGCCTGACTGAGGCGCGTTCAGTGTCCTGCGACCGGCACCGGCACCAACTGAAGTCGCCGGTATTTTTGCCACAGCGTTTCACGGTCTTCTACATACTGCGGATTGACCGGAATGCAGGACACAGGACACACCTGAGCACATTGGGGCTCGTCAAAATGGCCCACGCATTCGGTACATTTTTGCGGTTCAATTTCGTAGATTTCCGGCCCCATGAAAATAGCTTCATTGGGGCACTCTGGCTCGCACACATCGCAATTGATGCACTCGTCGGTAATGATCAAGGCCATGGCTGACCTTTCCCGCGCTTGTCAAAAGTAGTTTGGCTTGAAATCATGGGCCTGATTATCGGCGTTCAAGCGCCGACAAGGCCAAACACCCTACTGAAAGCAGGCCTAAACGCAACGGTTTTGGGGCTATTCGTGCGTTTCTGGCTCGGGCAACTCATGGAGTTTGATGATCATCACGGGCACACCGGCAGCATGCAGCACTTCGTTGGAGACCGAGCCCAACAGAGCACTGCGCAAACCGCTCATGCCACTGGCGCCCATGACGACCAGATCGCACCCAAAGCGCTCCAGAATATCGACCAAGGTGTGGGCCGGATCGCCCATGGCCACTTCGCATTCGTAGGCAATATTGGCGTCCTTCAGCAGGGCCTCGGCGGCCAACAAGGTGTGGGCGCCTGCGGCTGCGCTGACCTGTTCAATCACTTGCGGATCATGCGCCACCACCAGCTCGTACAGCGTGGCGGATTCTTGCACGTTGGCCAGCACCACCGAGGTGTTCAGACCGTCCTGCGCCATGCGGATGGCAAAACGAACCGCTTCCAGCGCCACCGCAGAACCATCAAAGGGCAATAGTATTTTCATTATTTTCTCCAGCTTGTTTTTGGTTTGAACGACTCAAGCGTAGGACAAGCGTTTGAGTCTGATCTTGAGTTGGGTCAAGTGTTGCCGACGGGCCTGGGCATTACGCCACAGGCGCCAGGCTGCGGACTTTGAGCAGCAGGCGCTCATTGACACCGGGCGATACAAATTTATCGACTTCACCGCCCAGCATGGCAATTTCGCGCACAAAGGTGCTGGAAATGAACTGGTACTTGTCGCTGGGCGCAAGAAACACGGTTTCGACATCGGGCATCAGGCTACGGTTCATGCCCGCGAGTTGAAACTCGTAGTCAAAATCAGTCACCGCACGCAGGCCGCGCACCATCGCCTTGCCGCCTTTGTCCAGCACAAAATCGCGCAACAAACCGGCAAAACTTTCGACCTGAACTTGCGGGTAAGCCTTGACCGCCTCGCGTGCCATCGTCATGCGTTCTTCCACCGAAAACATGGCTTTTTTATGGTGGCCGGCGGCGACAGCTACGATCACGCGACTGAACAACTGCGTGGCCCGCCGCACCACATCTTCGTGGCCCAAGGTCATCGGATCGAAGGTGCCGGGGTAAATAGCAATCACATCATGGGACATCATTAGCCTATGGGTCGGTTGAGGTTGAATTTGCTACGCCGTGGTGTCTGTTGAGGCCGCTCGTTTGAGCAAATGCGCGTGGACGGCGCCCGCCTTCAGGTGCCGAGCCACTTTGAGCCCGGTCAGTTCAAGTTGTTCGTCCGTCCACCGCACCGGCGCTTCCAGGTAAACAAAACCGTCAGGTGCCACCGCGCGCCCGGCGGCTTGCAATGCCGCCTCAAACAGCGTCGAATCAAACGGGGGGTCAATGAACACCGCATCCATGCTGGCGGCATCCACATGCTTGAGCGCCGCCACACCATCACCGCGTACCACTTGCGTGGCGCTGGCTTGTAACTGAGTCTGAACGCGCTTGAGTTGCGCCACCAGCGCCGAGTCCTGCTCCACCAGCGTCACTTCTTTGGCGCCGCGCGAAGCGGCTTCAAAACCCAGCACACCGGTGCCGGCAAAAGCATCAATACAACGCCAGCCGGTCAGGTCCTGGCCAAGCCAGTTAAACAGGGTTTCACGCACGCGGTCGGGCGTGGGGCGCAGGCCGGGCTTGTCCGCCACGGTCAGTTTGGTGCGCTTCCAGAGGCCGCCAATGATGCGAATTTCGTGCGACTGGGGCGTGGCGTGGACCGGAACGCGGGGTTTACGGGGAAGATCGGATTTCTTTTGTTTCATGAAAGAAGCTTAACCCAAGCGATTCACGTCTGTCGCGAATGATGGGCGCCACGCACAAAAAATACGCCATGACCCCAGGCTCTCATTGCGCGGCAGGCAGCGCCCCCAGCACCACCGTCACCATTCGGTCGGTGCGCAGCTTGCGGGCAAACGCAGCCTTGATGTCGGCGGCAGTGATCTTGTCGACCTGTTGGGTCCAGGTGTCAAGGTAGTCCAACGGCAAATGGTGCCAGGCGATGTTGGCGATGTTGTCAAGCAGCTTGCGGTTGCTGTCCACACGCAGGGCAAAGCCGCCGATCAGGTTGTCTTTGGCCGCCTTCAGCTCCGCCTCTGTCGGTCCGTTCGCCACAAACTCCGCCATCACATCGCGCGAGACCTGCACCGCCTGGTCCACCTGGTCGGGGCGGGTTTGCAAGCCCAAAGTGAAGGCTCCCGCATGCAGGCCGGGGGCAAAGTAGCTGTAGACGCTGTAGCTCAAGCCGCGCTTTTCGCGCACCTCGTTGGTCAGGCGTGACACAAAACCGCCGCCGCCCAGGATGTAATTGCCCACCGTGAGGGCAAAGTAATCGGGGTCGTCGCGCTTGAAGCCGGGTTGGCCGATCAGCACATGCGCCTGCGCGGAATCAAAGGCAATGCGTTGCTCGACGGCCTGCGTCAACGGCGCCACGTCGGCGACGGCGGGCAAGGCGGCACAGGCGCTGGGCGACTGGGTTTTCAAACGTGAAAACAACTGGGTCACCAGCGCATCGGCCTGCGCCCGGTTGACAGCTCCCACCAGCGTGACCTTGGCCCGGCACGGCTGCACCAGCGTACGGTACAGAGACTGCATGTCCGCCACACTGATGCGCGCCAGCGTGGCTTCGGTCATCTCGAAGCCGTAGGGATGCGCGCCGTACACGGCGGCATTGAAGGCGCGCGCGGCCAGCGTGGCCGGTTGGGTGTTCGCCTCTTTGAGGGCTGCGTTCAAAGTCTCGCGTTCACGCTGCCAGATGGCACTGGGGAAGGCGGGCTGCCCCAGTTCGCGCGCGGCCAGTTGCGTGGCTTTGGCCAGCAGATCCGGGTAGGTCAGCGAGCGCAGCGAAAAGCTCATGCGGTCGCTGCTGGCACCACCGCCAAACGAAGCGCCCAAATCAGCCCAGGCTTCACCCAGGGCGTTTTCATCCAGCGCCGGCTCACCGGCTCCCGCCAGCACGCCCTTGCCCGCCATGCTGGCCGTCACACCCGCCAGCCCGGCCTTGTCGGCGGGATCGCGGCGGCTGCCGGCATCAAAGTCAATCACCACATCCAGCATCGGAATACCGGGGCTTTGTGCCAGAAAAACCTGCACGCCCGAGGGCTGTGTCCAGTGCTCAACAGGAATCCCTGCCACCGCAGAATTGATAAGCAACAGGGCCATCGCCCCTGTCTGGACCGCATAAGCCGCTATTTTTTTAATCGTCATCATGGTCATGCTTTCAGTGCCGGGCGCCAGCCAGGGGCTGTCGCGCTTTGCGGGTTTTGTCCAAGGGCTGGGGCAAGAGCACCGCCACGGTGAGTTGGTCATCACCAAAATATTTACCCGCCACCGCCTTGACCTGCTCTGCCGTGACGGCGCGCAGTTGGGTCATCAATTGCTCGCTGGCCGCCAGCGGCAACCCCTGCACCCAGTTGCTGCCCAGCTCGCGGGCCTGGTTAAAGACGGAGTCCAACTTGTAGACCTCGCTGGCCACCCACTGGGTCTTGACGCGGTTCAGTTCCGCCTCGGTGACGCCGTCGCGGGCGATGCGGGCCACCTGCTCGCGCAATGCCGTTTCCACCTGCGCAGCGGTCTTGCCTTGCGCGGGCACGCCTTCCAGCATGAACAATTGCGGCCCACGGCCCCACAAACCGTTGTAAGAGCCCGCACTGTCGGCCACGCGGTTGTCGCCCTGGGTCAGCGCCCGCTCCAGCCGGGCGCCACTATAGCCGTCCAGCACGGCGGACAACACCGTCAGCGCCAGCGCATCCACGTCAGCGGCTTGCGGCTTGTCCAGGGACTGCAAAGACGGCACCTTGAAGGCCAGCGTCAGGTAAGCCTGCTCGGCCGGGGCCTTGAAATCCATGCGCCGGATACCGGCTTGCACCGGCTCCTCGCGCGGCTTGCGCGCGGGCACTGCACGGGCGGGCACGGCGCCGTAGTATTTCTGGGCCCAGGCACGCACCTGCGCCACCTCCACATCACCGGCCACCACCACCACGGCATTGGCGGGCACATACCAGCGCTGGAAAAACTCACGTGCGTCAGCGGGCGTCATGGCCTGCAGGTCGCTCATCCAGCCGACCACCGGGCGCCGGTACGGCGATGCCACAAACACCGTCGCATCCACCGCCTCGTGCATCAAGGCGCGTGGGTTGTCCTCGGTACGCATGCGGCGCTCTTCTTTCACCACTTCAAGTTCTTTTTTAAACTCGTCATCGATCCACTGACTGTGGCCGAAACGGTCCGCTTCCAGCCTCATCACGTCCTCCAGCCGGGCAGAGGGAATCTGCTGGTAATAGCCGGTGTAATCCTTGCCGGTGAAAGCATTTTCGCGCCCGCCCAAGGCCGCCACCTGGCGCGAAAACTCACCCGCAGGCACCGTGGGCGTACCTTTGAACATCATGTGTTCCAGCACATGCGCCACGCCGGAGGTGCCATCGACTTCGTCCATCGACCCGACCCGCACCCACAGCATGTGCACCGCCGTGGGCGCCCGCCGGTCAGGTTTGACAATCACAGTCAGGCCGTTGTCCAAGGTGAATTGTTCGACTTTGGGCGGCGTCTGGGCCTGGGCCGCCGCACCAAACAAGGGGCTGACGAGGAGCGAGATCAACGCAAGCTTGCGCCTGATCAAGAAGGGTAAGGTTGTGGGCATGGGTCTTTTCATAGAATGTGTGATTCTAAGAACCCACCAAATGTTCAGTTTTTTCAAAAAAAAGCCTCCCGTCGTCACGACACCGTTAACGCAGCCGGCGCCACAAGCGCTGGTCGCGCCGATTGATACCCCCGTCAGCACGCCAGCGCCCGCTGCGCCCATCGGGGCTACGGCTCCGATCCTGGCCGCAGCGCCCGAGCGCAAAACCTGGCTTGACAAGCTCAAACAAGGCCTGCGCAAGACCGGCTCCAGCATCGCCACCGTCTTCACCGGCACCCAAATTGACGATGCGCTGTATGAAGACCTCGAATCTGCCCTGCTGATGGCCGACACCGGCGTCAAAGCCACGCAACACCTGCTGGACGACCTGAAACGCCGCGTAAAGGACAGCAAAGCCACCGACCCCGCAGCCGTCAAAGGCCTGCTGATCGAGTCCCTGACCCAGCTGCTGGCCCCGCTGGAAAAGCCCTTGACCATTGGCCAGCACAAGCCCACCGTGATCATGGTGGCGGGCGTCAATGGGGCTGGCAAAACCACCACCATTGGCAAACTCACGCGCCACCTTGCGGATCAGGGCACCAGCGTGCTGCTGGCCGCTGCCGACACCTTTCGCGCCGCCGCACGCGAGCAGCTCAGCGTGTGGGCCGAGCGCACCACGGTCGAGATCATCAGCCAGGAAGGCGGCGACCCCGCCGCCGTGAGCTTTGATGCCGTGAGTGCAGGCAAAGCGCGCGGGCGCGACGTGGTGCTGGTCGACACAGCAGGCCGCCTGCCAACGCAACTGCACTTGATGGAAGAGCTGAAAAAAATCAAACGCGTGGTACAAAAAGCCGA
>CAJAFJ010000158.1 GCA_903938955.1 uncultured beta proteobacterium
AGGCCAGCGCGGGGCGCTGGCTTGCGGCAGGCCCAGCAGGTCCAGCACGCGGCCGACGCTGTGGTCAACCATCTCGGCGATGGTCTGCGGCCGATGGTAAAAACTCGGCACGGGCGGAAAGATGATGCCGCCCATTTCGGTCACGCTGGTCATGTTGCGCAGGTGCGCCAAATTCAGCGGAGTTTCGCGCACCATCAGGATCAGGCGGCGGCGCTCTTTGAGCATCACATCGGCGGCGCGCGCCATCAGGTTGTCCGACAGGCCATGCGCCACGGCCGCCAGCATGCGCATGGAGCAGGGCGCCACCACCATGCCGTCACATTGAAACGAGCCGCTGGCAATGGCCCCGCCCACGTCGCGCACGGGGTAGGCCACGTCGGCCAGGGCCTCAATGTCGGCACGACCCATGTCCAACTCTTGCTGCAAGTTCAGCAGGCCCGCGTCGGACACGGTCAAGTGAGTTTGCACGTTGCCCAGTTCCCGCAGTACCTGCAGCAGGCGCACGCCATAAACAGCCCCACTGGCGCCCGAGATGGCGACGATGATGCGTTTGGGCGGGGATGAATGCACGCGATGCACGGAAAGGGTCGGCGCGGTAGGTCGTGTTAACTCAGCGCGGTGCCAGCCGGGCCCGCAAGCGTGCCAGCACGTTCACCGGTTTGAATTGCTCCAGATTCAGCATCGGCAGCTCAATCGCGTCCATCGTGTTCTTCACCAGCAAGCCCAGTTCGGTGTCGCCTTCCATCGAGAGGCGGCGGCTGAAAAACAGCGTGTCGGGGTCTTCCTGGCGGCGTGCCAGCAACACAAAGTCGTAGGCACTGGCGCTGATGGTGAGGTCGGCCGCGCCCTTGTTGGTGCAGGCGGCAAAGCGGCCGTTGGCCCATTCAAAGTCAAACGTCCACTGGGTGTCGGTCACGCGCAGGCGCAGTTTTTTGCCGATCAGCATCTGCGTCACATCGGGCGCCAGGCTCTTGGCCAGCGCCAGGTTCAGCCCCGTCACAAACAGCAGGGAGCCGGGGTAGGTCGGCAGGCGCGACAGGAGGCTGCCAACGGGGGCCGGGAGCAGGAAGGGACTTGCGTTCATATCGTTTCCTTTTAAATCAGCTCAGCGCTGGCGAGCTGCTCCAGCCCCGGCTTGCCATACCAGTAGCCGTTGCAGGGCTGGTCAGGCATCAGGCCGGTCATGACGGCCATGGCGGCGTCCACCGTGCTGTGCTGCGTCAGCACCTCATGGTACAGATGGATGATGTCAGCCGTGTGTTGCGACTGCGGGCTGATACGCACCACATCCACGCCCATCGCCTGCATGGCGGCCAGTTCGGGTAGCAGGTTGTAGACCTTGGCGGACTGGGTTTGCGTGCCGTTGAGCACCAGAAAACCTTCGCTTTCGCGGGTGCGCATCATCAAGCCATCAGGATGCGCAATGCAGCTGAACTGGCAATCGTCCTTGGGCAGGTTGCGGTGGCGCGCAGTGAAGCAGCGGGCCGAGAACGCCAGCGGCATGCGGCCATAGGCAAACACTTCGGTCTCGACCCCGGCCGGGCGGCCCTGCTGCAATATCGCCAGATCGTCACGTCCCATTTCCAGCGGCATCACCCAGCGTTTGGCGCCCAACTCGGCCAGCAAGGCCAGCGTCGGCACGTTGTAGATATTGAGGTGCGGGCCGGCAACGAAAGGCACTTTGCCCTCCAGGCAATGCACCGCCCCCATGTCGTTGGCCTCGACCGTGAAGTCGCCATTGGCGGCGATTTTGTGCAGTACCGTCACATCGGCGCCGGACTCGATCAGCACCTGGGTCGACAGCACCACCTCTTTGCCCGCATCGCGCAGGCGTGCGGCAATGCTGAGCCAGTCGACCAGACGCAACTCGTGGCGGCGCGAACACACGGTTTCGCCCAGATACACAATGTCCACCGGCGTGGCGGCCATGGCTTTGTAGAAGTCGAGCACGTCGTTGCGCGCCCAGTAGTCCAGCAGGGGTCCGAGCGATAGTTTCATTATTTCCATGGCCGGTGGTAGGCCCCGAGCGTGTGTTGTTGTCCTTCGGCGACCTTGTCCAGACCGCTCATCCAGGCCGGTTTGGCCGAGTAGCGGTGCGGGTTGTCGCGGCAGTTGTCGATGGCTTCGCGCCACACCTTGGTGACTTGCGCCACGTAGGCCGGGCTGCGCTGGCGCCCTTCGATCTTGATGGCGCGCACGCCCATGGCCATCAGTTGCGGCAACAGCGAGAGCGTGTTGAGGCTGGTGGGCTCCTCAATGGCGTAGTAGTTTTTGTCGTCCTCCACGTCAAAGCGGCCTTTGCACAGCGTGGGGTAACCGGCGTTTTCACCGGGGGTGTAGCGGTCGATCAGCACGCCATTCAGGCGCGACTCGCGGCCCTGCGGCGTCTCGACCCAGCGCACCGCTTTGGGCGGCGAGCACACGCCATTGGTGTTGGGCGCTTCGCCGGTCACGTAACTGGACAGCGCACCGCGCCCTTCCACCATCACGCACAGGCTGCCAAAGCCGAACACTTCGATTTCGACCGGGGTTTTGTCCAGCAACTGCTCCACCTGCGTCATCGACAGCACGCGCGGCAGCACGGCACGGGCAACGCCAAAGTGCTGGTGGTAAAAGTTGATGGCCTCGTAGTTGGTGGCCGAGCCCTGCACCGACAAATGCAGGCGCAAATTCGGGTGGTGTTTGACAGCGTAGGCCATCAGGCCCGGGTCGGCCAGAATGACCGCATCCACGCCGCTGCTCGCCGCACGGTCAATGGCTTGTTGCCACAACTGCGGGCTGGCGGCCTGCGGGTAGGTGTTGAGCGCCAGCAGCACTTTGCGGCCCCGGTCATGGGCGTAGCGAATGCCGGTGTTGATGGCGGCTTCGTCAAAGTTGAGACCGGCAAAGTTGCGCGCGTTGGTGGCGTCGCGAAAGCCGAGGTAGACGCAGTCCGCGCCATGGTCAACCGCCGCTTTGAGCGCGGGCAGGCTGCCCGCCGGGCACACCAGCTCCATGAACGGCGTAATGGGCGCACCCACCGGGGGCGCGAGGGAACGGTCAGCGATGGAATTCATCTTGAGGCTTAGGGTGGTGATTCCCTGCGCCGAAGGGCGCGAGGTGAATCGCAGACTGCCTCACATGAGGCAGGCCAAATTTCATGCGGCGAAGGTATCAGACCTCAGCCAACAAGCCACTGACGTGCGTCAAGCAAGTCAGCGTTAAGCACCGGCCCAGCAGGCCGGATGCAAATTAACCGCCGCAGCAACCGCCACAACAGCCACCGGCCGGCTTGGCCTTGGCGGTTTTGCCAATTTGAACGCGCCACACCTCAGGGCCACTCTCCAGCGCGTCCCAGCTGAACTGGCCAGCGGCACGAATTTCAAACTGGCTGTTCAGGGGGGCGGGGTTGTGGTCATTGACCAACTCCAGAGCCTGACCCGGTTGCAGGGATTCGAAAGTACTGAAAATCAACGCGTGGCGTTGGGGCGGCGCGATTTGGCGGAGGTCAAGGGTGCTGATGGTGGTAGCGGTCATGGGGCGGCCTTTAAAGATGTATTAATAATGCCTATTTACTTTAACCGCGAAATCCAGCCAAAACAATAAGATGCATCAATCTTTGGCGGCGCGCCGTCAGCGGTCGGTGAAAATGGACTTCATAACAGCACAACACGGACTACTTTTCATGAACCGACATCTCTGGCTGCTGGCCATTTGCCAGGGACTTTTCCTGACCAACAACATCACCTTCATCGCCATCAACGGCCTGGTTGGTTTTAGCCTGGCCCCGCTCGGCTGGATGGCGACGTTGCCGGTCATGAGCTATGTGGTGGGCGGTGCCCTGTCGACCGGGCTGGTGGCCAAAACACAATCCCGGTTTGGCCGCAAGGTGTCGTTTCAACTCGGCTTGCTGGTGGCCCTGGCGGCCACGCTGCTGTGCGCCTACGCCGTAGTCAGCAAAAACTTCTGGCTGCTGTGCAGCGCCACCGTGATCGCCGGTTACTACAACGCCAACGCCAATTTGTACCGTTTTGCCGCCGCCGAACTGGCCCCGGCCGACTGGCGCGAAAAAGCGGTTTCGCTGGTGATGGCTGGGGGTCTGCTGGGGGCCGTGCTGGGCCCCAACCTGGCCCAAACCACCCGCAACCTGATGACGGTGCCCTTTGCCGGGGCTTATCTGGCGCTGGCCGGGGTGGCGCTGCTGTCCATGGCGGTCCTTGGTTTGATTCATTTTCCGCCGCCACCGCCCAAACAATTCACCCAGCTCGGGCGCCCGCTGCGCGCCATCCTGCGCCAACCCACCTTCATCATCGCCGCCGCCACGGGCGCCCTCGGCTTTGGCGTGATGAACCTGCTGATGGCCGCCACCCCGCTGGCCATGCAGCAGTGTGGCCTGCCGTTTTCTGACGCCGCACTGGTGCTGGAGTGGCATGTCATCGGTATGTTTGCGCCCGGGTTTTTTACCGGCCATTTGATCAAGCGCTTTGGTGTGTTGGCCATCATGGGGGTGGGCGTGGTGCTAAATGCCTTGTGCATCGCGGTGGCGCTGTCCGGGGTTGAGTTGCACCAGTTTGTGATCGCGCTGTTTTTGCTCGGCGTGGGCTGGAACTTTTTGTTCACCGGCAGCACCACGCTGTCGCTGCAAACCTACACGCCGGAAGAAAAAGACCGAGCCCAGGGTGCCCTGAATTTCACCGTGTTTACCACCCTGGCCCTGAGCTCATTCGCCTCGGGTCTGCTGGTGACCACCAGCGGCTGGCAGTGGCTCAACCTGGGCTCGCTGGTGCCGGTGGTGTTGACCGGCGCAGCGCTGGTCTGGCTGCACGTTGACCAGCGCCGTGCGCCCGCGCGCCAGCCGTAAACAACGCCCGACTCAGGGCAGCTGAGAAATCACCTGCGCCACGGCGGCCGTCAGCTTCTTGGCATATGGCACATGCAAAAATTCATTCGGTCCGTGCGCATTGCTCTTGGGACCGAGCACGCCGCAGACCATCATTTGCGCCTTCGGGAAGCCTTTGGACAGCATGCTCATCAGCGGAATGGTGCCACCCTGGCCGATGTAGCCGCACGGGGCGCCAAAGTAGTCTTGTGACGCCGCATTGAGCGCTTGCTCAAACCACGGCGCGGTGCTGGGCGCGTTCCAGCCGGTGGCGCTGCCCTCGCCCTCAAAGGTCACGCGGGCCTGGTAGGGCGCGTTGTCTTCCAGCAATTTTTTGAGTTGCTGCACGGCAGTGGGTGCGTCAATCAGCGGCGGCAAACGCAGGCTGAGCTTGAAGGCGGTGTAGGGCCGTAGCACATTGCCGGCGTTCTTGAAGTCAGGGAAACCTTCGGCACCGGTCACACTGAGTGTCGGCGCCCAGGTGCGGTTCAGCAGCGCCTGCACCGGGTCGGTGGTGGTGGGCAAGGCAAACTGGGTCGAGCCGCCGCAGTCGTAATGAGCCCACGGAAAGCGCTTGTACAACTCGTCGCCCAGAATCGCCGCCGTGGCGTGCGCCTGGCGCAGGCGGTCGGCGGGCACCTCGCAATGAAACGCGGCCGGCAACAGGCGGCCGGTGGCGCTGTCTTCAAGCCGGTCCAGCACCTGGCGCATGATGCGAAAACTCGATGGCACCAAGCCACTGGCATCACCCGAATGCACGCCTTCAGTCAGAATTTCGACCTTCAGCACGCCATTGGCCATGCCGCGCAAACTGCTGGTCAACCAGAGCTGGTCGTAGTTGCCCGCCCCTGAATCCAGACAAATCACCAGCGCCACGTCGCCCAGCCGTGTACCCAGGGCGTCGATGTACGGCAGCAAGTCATACGAGCCGCTTTCTTCGCAGGTCTCGATCAGACCGACGATACGCGGGTGCGGCATGTTCTGACTTTTGAGCGCCTGCACGGCGGCGATGCTGGCGTACACCGCGTAGCCGTCATCGGCACCGCCGCGGCCATACAGTTTGCCGTCTTCGTACTTGGGCGTCCACGGCCCGAGGTCGCTGCGCCAGCCAGTGAATTCAGGTTGTTTGTCGAGGTGGCCGTACATCAGCACCGTTTGGGTGGAGGGCGCCCGGGCCACTTCGGCATTGCCGCTGGAGGCGGCGACTTCAAAAAACAGCACCGGCGTACGGCCTTCCAGCCGGATGATTTCCAGCGTCAGGCCTTCGACTTTTTGCGCCATGACCCAGGTGGCGGCGTCCCACATCACCGTGTCAATAAAGCCGTTTTTGACCCAGTCGGCATCAAACATGGGCGACTTGGCCGGGATGCGGATGTAGTCTTCAAGACGATGGACGATGTCGTCATCCCACGCCTGGCTGACTTCGCTCAGGACTTGGGTGGTGTTCAGGACGGATTCGGGGGCTTGGGTGGTAGTCATGCTGCAGATTATGCGTGGGTCAAGGCCTTCAGGTGGGGCTCGTTCATGCCATCCCCGGTCAGTTTGAACACCGCCACTACCTGCGCCAAACGCTGCGCCTGGTCCCGCAGGCTTTCCGCCGCGGCGGCCGATTGCTCGACCAGCGCCGCATTTTGCTGCGTCATCTGGTCCAGCTGATTGATAGCGCTATTGACCTCGCCAATGCCGCTGGATTGCTCTGAAGCGGCGGCCGTGATCTCGGCAATGATGTCGCTCACGCGCTGGACCGAACCCACAATTTCACTCATGGTCTGGCCCGCGTTTTGCACCAGCCGCGAGCCCGACGCCACCCGCTCCACCGAGGCGCCGATCAGGGTCTTGATTTCTCGTGCCGCTTCGGCACTGCGTTGCGCCAGACTGC
>CAJAFJ010000159.1 GCA_903938955.1 uncultured beta proteobacterium
AAATCGGGGCCAACATGAAGCCCCTGGGCGATGGCTTCATCAAGCTGATCAAGATGATCATTGCGCCCATCATTTTCTGCACAGTGGTCATTGGCATTGCCGGCATGGAGGACATGAAGAAGGTGGGCAAAACCGGCGGCCTGGCCTTGTTGTATTTTGAAGTGGTCAGCACGCTGGCGCTGATCATTGGTCTGGTGATCGTCAACCTGGTTCAGCCCGGTGCCGGCATGAATATCGATGCCGCCACGCTCGACACCAAAGCCATTGCCGCCTACACCGCCCCCGGCAAGATGACGGGCACGGTTGATTTCCTGCTCAACGTCATTCCAAGCTCGGTAGTGGATGCTTTCGCCAAAGGCGAAATTCTGCAGGTGTTGCTGTTCTCGGTGCTGTTCGGTTTTGCCCTGCACAAGTTTGGCGGGCGCGGCACCATGGTGTTTGACCTGATCGAAAAACTGTCGCACGTTCTATTTGACATTGTGGGCATCATCATGAAGGTGGCGCCTATTGGTGCGTTTGGCGCCATGGCTTTCACCATCGGCAAGTACGGCGTCAGTTCGCTGTTGTCACTGGGCATGCTGATGGGCACGTTCTACCTGACCTGCTTGATTTTTGTGTTTGCGGTGCTGGGTACTATCTCGAAGCTGCATGGTTTCAGCATCTGGAAGTTTGTCAAATACATCAAGGAAGAGTTGCTGATTGTGCTGGGCACCTCATCGTCTGAGTCGGTCTTGCCGCGCATGATGGAGAAAATGGAAAACCTGGGTGCCAAAAAAACCTGCGTCGGTCTGGTCATTCCGACCGGCTACTCGTTCAACCTGGACGGCACCTCCATCTACCTGACCATGGCGGCAGTCTTCATTGCCCAAGCCACCAACACGCCCATGACGCTGATGCAGGAAATCACCTTGCTGGGCGTTTTGCTGCTCACCTCCAAAGGCGCTGCCGGCATCACGGGCAGTGGGTTTATCGTGCTGGCCGCCACCTTGTCGGCCGTCGGCACCGTACCCGTGGCGGGTCTGGCGTTGATCCTGGGCATCGACCGTTTCATGTCCGAAGCGCGCGCACTGACCAACCTGGTCGGCAATGGCGTGGCGACGATTGTGGTCGCCAAGTGGACCGGCGAGCTTGATGTCAAACGCCTGGAGGCGGGCCTGAACAACGAGACCTGGCTTGAGGCCAATGAACCTGAAGTGCTGCTGGACCAGCAAGTGGCGCACATGGCGGTCAGCAAGAAATAACCGTCTCGCCCATCCGTTAAAAAGCCTCGCAATGCGAGGCTTTTTTCGTTATGCGTCAGCGCTTGAATTACAGTTTTTGCGCCTGCATGAAGTTGTCGAACTTGGCTTCGGTGAA
This sequence comes from uncultured beta proteobacterium, assembly GCA_903938955.1. Next base: position 1,357 of record CAJAFJ010000159.1, read on the forward strand.
GCGGAACCACAGGTTCTGATCCTTGCGGAAGGCTGCCATATCGTCGTACACTTTTTTCCAGTTCGGGTTTTTAGCGCGGAGTTCTTGGTACAGTCCCATCGACTCTTTGAAAGCCAGGTCCAGCACGTCTTTCGGGAAAGGCAACACCTTGGTCTTGGCGCCCACCAATTGCTTTAGTGCCATGGGGTTGCGGGCGTCGTACTTGGCCTGCATTTCGACGTGGGCAAACGTGGCAGCGGCCTGCACGATGGCCTTGTTTTCTGGCGACAGGCTGGCATACGCCTTGTC
>CAJAFJ010000160.1 GCA_903938955.1 uncultured beta proteobacterium
CCCAGGCGCCGATGGCGACAACGCTTTGCGGATGGCACGTCACCTGTGTGAGTCGCTGCAAGCGCTGGGCTTGCCGCATAGCTTGTCCAGTTTTGGCTGTGTGACGGCCAGTATTGGCGTGGCGTCCCAGGTGCCGACAGACCATGAAACGCCTGAAACCTTGATCATGGCCGCCGATCAGGCCCTGTACCGCGCGAAAGCGCAGGGCCGCAACCAGGCAGTCGTCAACAGCCCGGTCACGCCGCGTGATGGCCCAGCGTAAAGGCTTCTTCAAACACCGAGTAACCGGCCCAGTCGCTGTGGGCGAAGGTCAGTGATTCGTGTTTGAAGGTGATGGGTTTGGCATTGGAAGACGTTGCACGCCCGAAGACCGTGGACGGGTGGCTGATGGCACTTGAATTTCGGGGCACCGGGATGGCCATCGCGTGACCGTAGCGGGTGATGTCGAGGCGGCTGGTTTTGGCCGGTAAATCAGGGTGCGCCTGCGCCAGCTCGGCCAGGATGTCGTCGCGCCAGGCACCCCACGGTTTGTCCAGCAGCAGGCGGCGCCCCGCGCTCGGGCCGCCCGGCACATCGCCCAGCGCGCGGTAATAGGTCAGTACGGTGGCGCCCGGCACCGGTTGCAGGCTTTGGTGCATGGCATCGATATAGCCCAGCCCGGGCGCGCCGTACAGCACGTTGTCCCAACTTGGCGCTGCGCCGGGGCGGTCGTGTAGCGCGGCGTTAAGGTGGATGTTGGCCACCAGCCAGGGCGCGTACACGGTGCGCGCTGCGGCCTGGCGCAGAAAATCGGGCGCGTTTTGCACCACCCGGGCCGCCACAAAAATGGGCAGTGCCACGATGGCGCGACTGGCCTGCCAGCGCTCCACGGTTTGGGTGGCGGTGTTAAAGGCGTCCACCTCCACACCGTGGTTCACGTTGGCCACGCGCAGCACCACGCGCCCGGTGTGCAGCCGTTCTTGTAGCGGCGCGGTCAGCCGCTGGGTGAGCCAGCCGTTGCCCTCGGGCCAAGTCAGCACGCCTTCGCGCTCGGCGGACTCGGCCCCTGGCGCATGAAACCCGTGGCGGCTGGCAAAGTAGTGAATGCCGGCCCACGCCGACACGGTGGTTATGCCCGCGCCAAAATCGTCACGGCAGCAGTAGTCCAGATACCAAAGCAGCTGCGGGTCGGTCAGGCCGCTTTGTTTGAGATAGGTGGCGAATGTGATCGCGGCGCGCGCTTGTTGCACCGGCGCTAGCGGCTGTTTGGAGGCTGGCATGGTCCAGCGGGCGGCTTGCCGCTCCTGCTCGATCAATTGCGAAAACTTCTGGTACTGCGCCAGCGTTTCTGGTCCAAGGCCTTGCACCGGCAGCAGGCCATCCTGCCACGTGCCGTTAAAAAACAGGCGCTCTTGCGGGCTGTGGCACAGGTGGCGTTCGTCGTATTGCCAGCGGCCCGCCACGCGCTGGCGCAAGCCCAGTTCTTCCAGCAGGTCTTGCACCTCATGGGCGTCGTCGCCCGGCACCGGCAGGTAGTGCGCGCCCAGCGGGCAGGCGATGCCGTTGACCACGCCGCCCCGGCTGTTGCCGCCGGCAGCGTCTTCCAGTTCCAGCAGGGCAAAGTCGTCCTGGCCTTTCAGGCGCAAGGCGCGGGCGGCGGCCAGGCCCGCCACGCCGCCGCCGAGGATCAGCACCTTGGTTTTCCGGGTGATGGACGGTGCAGGCCACGCGGTGCGATCCCGCAATCCATGGCCGCGCTCGTGGTTGACGCCGGTAAAGCCGCCCTGGATGTCGCCCGGCTTGGCGCAGCCGATCAGGGGCAGGGCGGAGGCGGCGAGGAAGTGGCGCCGCTGAAGGCCAGAAGACTTGCTTGGTGGCGCTGGGTAGGCGGTCATCAGGGGGCAACAAAACCCTTGCGCTGCAGGTAGGTTGTGATGTCATCAAAACTGGTCATCACAAAGAGGG
>CAJAFJ010000161.1 GCA_903938955.1 uncultured beta proteobacterium
GCTGGTACGAGGCGGTCTCGGTGGCGCCCGGCCACAAAATCAAGCGCATTGGCGTGCTGCCCGGGCGGCAGATCAGCTTGCAAAAACACCAGCACCGGGCCGAACACTGGGTGGTAGTGGCGGGCACGGCCACCGTCACGGTGGACCAGCAGGTGCTGACGCTGGTCGTGGGCGAGCATGTGGACATTGCCGTCGGACAGGTCCACCGGCTGGCCAACTTCAGCACCGAGCTGGTCGAAATCGTCGAGGTGCAATTGGGCGCCTATCTGGAAGAAGACGACATCGTGCGGCTCTGTGACGATTACGGTCGCGCCTGATTTTTGGCGTATGTGCTTCTGCTAGATTCCCTCCTCATGAACAATCCATTTTTAGCTGCTGAATTCAAATTGCCCGCTGGCGCAGCACCGGTGGCCTGCGTCGACATTGGCGGCACCAAGGTGGCCGTCAGCATTGCCGATGCCCAGGGCGTGCGCGGTCGTGTGGTGGAGCCGACCGCCAAAGAGGGAGCTAACGATGCGCTGAGCCAGCAAATCATTCGGCTGGTGACGCAGAGTTGCCAGGCCGCGGGCGTGCCGGTGAGCGCGGTGTCGGCGGTCGGCGTGGCCTCGTGCGGGCCGTTTGTATTGAACGACGGGCTGGTCGAGTTGGCCACGCCCAATATTTGCGGCGGCATGGCGGGCAAGGCCCGGGGCCTGCCCAATGACTGGCAGACCGCCGTGCTGGAGGCCCCGTTGCGCCAGCTTTTTCCGCGGGTGCGGGTCGAAAACGACGGCATTGGCGCGCTGGAAGCCGAGCGGCGCTGGGGCGCCTTGCAGATCAACGGCCAGCCGATGGCCAACTGCGCTTACGTCACCTGGAGTACCGGCATTGGCGTGGGCCTGTGCGTGGATGGCCATGTGCTGCGCGGCAAAAATGGCAATGCCGGTCACGCCGGGCACCTGTTTGTGAGTGACAACGCTGACGCCCTGTGCGGCTGTGGCAATGTGGGCGATGTTGAAGGCCTGACGGCGGGCAACGCCATTCCCCGGCGCTTCGGGCACTTGGGCTACACCGACGCCGCAGCCCTGTTTGCCGCCGCCCACGCCGGTGATGCGCAAGCCACGGCGATCATCGATGAGTTGTGCCGGGTGATGGGGCGCATGCTCTACAACCTGATCGCCACGCTCGACTTGCAGCGCATCAGCATTGGCGGTAGTGTGTTCTGGCACCACCGCGACTATTTGTTGCCCAAATTGCGCGCCGCAATCAAAGGCAAACTGCCCGCCGTGACCGACGGTTGTGAGCTGGTGCCCGCCGGACTGGGCGAGCGTTTGGGGGACTTTGGCGCGCTGGCGCTGGTCGCTTGAAGTCGCTTCGTTTGATATTGAGCAAGTTTTAAGGGTAAGTCCTATGGCACCCTTCCTGAAATTAATTAACAATTAATTAATTCGAGCGGCAAGGTGCCAGCGCGGATCAACCTTCAGGAGAAAACATGTTGAAACTTTCCAAATTGGCGATGGCAACGGCTTTGGTGCTCGCAGGTTCAGCGGCAATGGCTGGCGAAGTCGAGGTCTTGCACTACTGGACGTCCGGTGGCGAGGCCAAGTCTGCGGCTGAGTTGAAAAAAATCATGGAAGCCAAGGGCCACGTCTGGAAAGACTTCGCGGTGGCGGGTGGCGGTGGTGACAACGCCGCTACCGTGCTGAAGAGCCGTGTGGTGTCCGGCAACCCGCCTGCTGCGGCACAAATCAAGGGCCCTGCGATTCAGGAGTGGGCCAGCGAAGGCGTGCTGGCCAATCTGGACAGCGTGGCCAAGGCCGAGAAGTGGGACAGCCTCTTGCCACCCGTGGTGGGCAACGTGATGAAGTACAAAGGCAACTACGTTGCTGCACCGGTCAATGTGCACCGCGTCAACTGGATGTGGGCCAACGCCGCTGTGCTGAAAAAAGCCGGTGTCGCGACCATGCCCAAGACGTGGGACGAGTTTTTTGCCGCAGCGGACAAGGTCAAAAAAGCCGGTCTGATTCCGGTGGCGCATGGTGGCCAGAACTGGCAGGACTTCACCACGTTTGAATCGGTGGTGTTGGGTGTGGGCGGTGCCAAGTTCTACAACGACGCTTTGGTCAAGCTCGACCCTAAAGCACTGACCAGTGCCACCATGACCAAATCGCTGGAAACTTTCCGCAAGGTCAAGGGCTACACCGATGCCGCAGCACCTGGGCGCGACTGGAATCTGGCCACCGCCATGGTGATGCAAGAGAAAGCCGCCTTCCAGTTCATGGGTGACTGGGCCAAGGGCGAGTTCATTGCGGCTGGCAAAGTGCCGGGCAAAGACTTCTTGTGCGCGGCCGCCCCCGGCACTGCCAACGCCTTTACTTTCAATGTGGACTCGTTTGCCATGTTCAAGCTGAAAGACCCGGTGGCGCAAAAGGCGCAGGGCGATTTGGCTGCTGCCATCATGGGCACCCAGTTCCAGGAGGTGTTCAACTTGAACAAGGGTTCGATCCCGGTGCGTTTGAACATGAGCATGGCCAAGTTTGACGACTGCGCCAAATTGTCGAGCAAAGACTTTGTGGAGACTGCCAAAACCGGTGGTCTGGTGCCTTCTGTGGCCCACGGTATGGCGATTGCGCCTGCGGCTGAAGGCGCCATAAAGGACGCTGTGAGCCAGTTCTGGAACGACGACAAGATTTCGGTCGCCCAAGGCGTGGCCAATATCGCCAAGGCTGCTGCGACCAAGTAAGCGCTTCGTTAGTCCGCCGAAGGCCTGGGGTACGTGCCGCCGCTCATGTCCCCCGGCCTTTGGCCTCCTCCTTTACTTCGCTTTGGCACGTACCCCAGGCCTTCGGCTTGAGGAGTTCTTTTTGCTAAACGAGAGTTATGCGCATGAAAAATTTTGAAAACTTGTTACCGAAGCTGGTGATCGCGCCGGGGTTTGTCCTCGGGTTCGCGTTCATCTATGGCTTCATGATCTGGAATGGCGTCTTGTCCATGACCGGCTCGCGCATGCTCCCCAATTACGACGAGTTCGTGGGTCTTGAGCAGTATGTGCGCCTGTGGGAGATGGACCGCTGGATCGTGGCGCTGAAAAATCTGGGCCTTTTCAGCCTTTTGTACGTCGGTGGCTCGATGCTGTTGGGCATGGCCTTGGCGATTTTTCTGGACCAGAAAATCCGCGCCGAAGGCTTGCTGCGCACCGTGTTTTTGTACCCTATGGCGCTGTCCTTCATCGTGACCGGCACCGCCTGGAAATGGATTTTGAACCCCAGCCTGGGGCTGGAAAAACTCATGCATGACCTGGGTTGGACCAGTTTTCACTTTGACTGGCTGGTGCAGTCGGACACCGCCATTTACTGCGTGGTGATTGCCGGCATCTGGCAGTCGGCCGGGTTTGCCATGGCGCTCTCA
>CAJAFJ010000162.1 GCA_903938955.1 uncultured beta proteobacterium
AAACTGTTGAGGTTCTTGACCTCACGCCGGGTGCCCAGCGGCGCGCCGGGCTTGCGCACCGACACGTTGGCGTCGCAGCGGAAGCTGCCTTCCTGCATGTTGCCGTCGCAAATACCGATCCAGGTGACAATTTTGTGCAGCTCTTTGGCGTAGGCCACGGGCTCGGCGCTGGAGCGCATGTCGGGCTCGGTCACGATCTCCAGCAGGGGCGTACCGGCGCGGTTCAGGTCAATGCCGGTTTGGCCCACGAAGTCTTCGTGCAGCGACTTGCCGGCGTCTTCTTCCAGGTGAGCACGCACCAGGCGCACCGACATTTTTTGCTCACCCAAAAAGAAATCAATCTCGCCGCCTTGCACCACCGGAATTTCAAACTGGCTGATCTGGTAGCCCTTAGGCAGGTCGGGGTAATAGTAGTTCTTGCGGGCAAAAATGCTTTTCGGTGCCACATGGGCACCAATCGCCAAGCCGAACTGAATGGCGCGCTCGACCGCGCCCTTGTTCATCACCGGCAGGGTACCCGGCAAGGCCAGGTCCACCGCGCAGGCTTGCGTGTTGGGCTCGGCGCCAAACGCCGTGGCGGCGCGGCTGAAAATTTTGGACTGGGTGGACAGCTGGGCGTGGGTTTCAAACCCGATCACCACCTCGTAGCCCATCACCAGCGGTGACTTGAAGCCGGCGCGCGCCGGGTGGCTGGTTTCTACAAATTCGTTCATGTTCAAAATCCCTCGGGCTTGGCGGTGTGCCAGTCTGTGGCCTGCTGGAAGCGGTGCGCCACGTTGAGCAACCGGGCTTCTTGTAAATAATTGCCGATCAGTTGCATGCCCACTGGCATATGACCGGCGCCAAAACCGACCGGAATGCTCATGCCCGGCAAGCCGGCCAGTGAGGCCGGCAGCGTGAAAATATCAGCCAGGTAATCGGCCAACGGATCGTTGCCATGACCGCCCAGCGCCCAGGCGACGGTCGGCGCCACCGGGCCAGCAATCACGTCGCATTGTGTGAAGGCTTGCTGGAAATCGTCGGCGATCATGCGGCGAATTTTTTGCGCCTGCAGGTAGTAGGCGTCGTAATACCCGTGCGACAGCACGTAGGCGCCGATCATGATGCGACGCTTGACCTCGTCGCCAAAACCTTCAGCGCGGGTCTTTTTGTACATGTCGATCAGGTCAGTGTATTTTTCAGCGCGGTGGCCAAACTTGACGCCGTCAAAACGGCTCAGATTGCTGGAGGCTTCGGCCGGCGCAATCACGTAATAAACCGGAATCGACAACTCGGTGCGGGGCAAGGTGATGGGCACCAGTTTGGCGCCGAGTTTTTCATACTCTTTCAGGGCGGCATCCACGGCAGCATGCACATCCGGCGCCAAGCCTGCGCCAAAGAATTCAGCGGGCACGCCAATGCGCAAACCCTCAATGCCGTCGTTCAGCGAGCGGCTGAAGTTTTCAGCGGGCACGTCGAGCGAGGTCGAATCGCGGTCCGGGTCCGGGCCGCATAGGCTGGAGAGCAGCAGGGCGCAGTCTTCGGCCGTGCGCGCCATCGGTCCGGCCTGGTCCAGGCTGGAGGCAAACGCCACCATGCCGTAGCGCGAGGCGCGGCCATAGGTCGGTTTGATGCCAGTGATGCCGCAAAACGAAGCCGGCTGGCGAATCGAACCGCCGGTGTCGGTGCCGGTGGCTGCGGGTACCAGGCGCGCGGCCACGGCGGCTGCGCTGCCGCCCGACGAGCCGCCGGGGGTACGGCTGAGATCCCACGGGTTTTGCACCTTGCCAAACGCCGAGTTCTCGTTGGCCGAGCCCATGGCGAATTCATCACAGTTGAGCTTGCCCAGCGTCACAACACCGGCCTGCGCCAGATTGGCGACCACGGTGGCGTCAAACGGCGAACGGTAACCGGCCAGCATCTTGGAGCCTGCCGTGGTGACGAAGTCCTGGGTGACAAAAATATCCTTGTGCCCGATCGGCACGCCCAACAGCGGTGCCGTGGCAACGCTTGCGCCCGTCGCCAGCGCGACATCAGCGGCGCGGGCTTGGGCCAAGGTGGCTTCTTCGTTCAGATCCAGAAAGGCGCCCAGGGGGGCGTGCGTCTGGATGCGGGTCAAAAAATGTTGGGCCGTTTCAACAGCCGAGACCTTGCGCTCACGCAGCTGGGTGGCCAACTGGGCCACGGTGAGGTCATGTAATGCAGTGGTGTTATGTGTCATGTGTTATTCAATCACCTTGGGAACCAGAAACAGGCCGTGCTCAACCGCCGGGGCATTGCGCTGGTTGGCCTCGCGGTTGTTGGGCTCACTGACCCTGTCTTCACGCAGGCGCAGGGTGATGTCCTGGATCGTGGCCACCGGATGGGCCAAGGGTTCGATACCGGTGGTATCGACGGCGCGGATTTTTTCAACCAGGTTGAATAGCCCATTAATTTGCG
>CAJAFJ010000163.1 GCA_903938955.1 uncultured beta proteobacterium
CGGCCGATGCCATCGACATGCCCTGACACCATGTGGCCACCCAGTCGGTCATTGGCGCGCAAGGCTTTCTCTAGATTAATGGTGCCGGTGTGCGATAAGCCCGCTGTTTTGTCCAGCGACTCGGCAGAAATGTCGACCGTGAACTGACCTTGCGCTGGATCAAACGAGGTCACGGTCATGCAGGCACCATTGAGTGCGATGCTGTCGCCGAGACCGACGTCGTCCAGATAAGCGGGCGGACACACAATGGTGAGGCGCTTGCCGTGGGTTGAAGAGCTGCCTAAGGCGTGAACGGCGTCGATGCGCCCCACGCTGGTGATGATTCCTGTAAACATCCCATCATTTTCGCAGGAAAGCGCTGCTTGGTTGGTCCGCGCCCGAAAACTTGTTGTTTAAAACAGGTCTCGCCCCGGGATTCGGGCCACGATACGCAAGTCAGGCCCCAGCATGGCAGTGGATTGGAAGGCTAGGGGAACGGCTTGGGTTAATTCTGATAGTGGCCCAAAACTGGCCATGTCACAGCCTTGGCCGATCAGTTTGGGGGCCAGGTACACCAGAAACTCATCCACCAGGCCTTCTCGAATCAGGGAGCCGTTGAGTTTGTGGCCGGCTTCGACATGCAACTCATTGATTTCCCGCGTGCCCAAATCGCGCAACAGGCCCGCCAGGTCCACCTTGCTTTCGCTGCCGGGCGTTGTGCCGGGCCGGTAGATGACGGTGGCACCCAACGCTTCCAGCGCTGCTTTTTTGACCTCATCGGGCACGGCGGCATAAATCAATAATTTGCGACCTTCGATGAAAAGATGCGCGTCCAGCGGTGTCTCCAGGCGGCTGTCTACCACTACCAGATGCGGCTGGCGTGGGGTATCCACCAAACGCACATCCAGCCGCGGGTTGTCAGCCAGCACAGTGCCAATGCCGGTCAGGATGGCACTGGAGCGGGCGCGCCAAGCGTGGCCATCGGTACGCGCTGCTGAAGATGTGATCCATTGGCTGCTGCCATTGTTGAGGGCTGTTTTGCCGTCCAGCGAAGCCGCTATCTTCATGCGCACCCAGGGCGTCTTGCGCACAATGCGGCTGAAAAATCCAATATTGAGCTCACGCGTGGCGATGGCGGTAGGGTCATCCGCCGCCAGCAGGGTCACCTCGATGCCTGCCGCCCGCAATCGCGCCATCCCTTGGCCCGCCACCAAGGGGTTGGGGTCTTGCTGGGCGACAAATACCTTGGCGATGCCGGCCTCAATCAGGGCATCGCAGCAGGGCGGCGTGCGACCAAAGTGGGAGCAGGGTTCCAGCGTGACATAGGCAGTAGCACCGTGAACATCATGGCCCGCGTCGCGTGCGGCACGCAGGGCCATGACTTCGGCGTGGGCGTGTCCCACGGCTTGGGTGTGACCTTGGCCCAGGCTGCGGCCATGGGTGTCCGTAATGACACAGCCGACCCGGGGGTTCGGGTCGCTACCGTAGAGGGCTTGCGCGGCTTGGGCGGTGGCGAGCTGGAATGAGGTGATGGAATGAGATAAAAGGGGCATGGATTCTGTTCTTCAATGCGGTGAGCTGGCATGCCAACGTATACAGCTTGGTCAATGATTTGGCAAAGTGACGGTGACCGTGGTGCGCTGCTCTGCGTCGGACACTTCCAGCGCAATGTCGCCTTGTTGGGCTTGCGCCAGCAGCCTGGCTGAATAGGTTCCCAGGCCGGTTCCGCCCGGTTTGCCGCTGGTGACGAACTTTTCAAAGAAGCGCTCGCGGATATCAGCAGGCACCACACCCGTGTTTTCAATGCGGATGTTCAGTGCGTTGCTACGGGTCAGTGTCACCGTGACCGGAGTGCCTTCAGGCGCGGCCTCGCAGGCATTTTTGAGTAAATTGTTAAACAGCGAATAACACAAGGTGGCGTCGCCCAGCGCGTGCAGCGCCGTGGCGCCTGCGGGCAGTGTGCTGTGGAGCGACACGGCCAGATGTTTGGCCGCATAAACGGTTTGCAAGGCCCCCACAATGCGGCCCAGCAGGGCGGTCACATCAACGGGTTTGGCGTCAAGCTGGAAGCGCCCGGTTTCGATTTTCAACAACTCCGACGACAAGTTGACCATGTTGAGCACATCAAGAGAGGTTTCTTCCACGACGCGAAGTTGCTGGGTTTGTTGCGACGTCATGGCCCCCTGATCAATAAGGGACTGCACCATGCCCACGACGCTGGCCAGAGGACCTTTGAGGTCGTGCCGGGTGATGTGCTCTACATCTTCCCGCAGATGCGCCATCTCCAGCATGTCGTCGTAGTTGGCCTGCAGCTGCTTGTGCACGCTCACATAGCGCATGAAATTGCGTACCCGCAGTTTCAGCGTGGCGGGGTCCACCGGCTTGGTGACATAGTCCACCGCCCCCAGTTCCAGCCCTTGACCACGCGCATCGTCACCGGTCTTGGCCGTGACAAAAATGACCGGAATATTTTCAGATGCCGGGTGCTCACGCATTTTGGTGATCACTTCAAACCCGTCCATGTCGGGCATCATGACGTCCAGCAAGACCAGGTCTGGCGGCGAGTCTGAGTGGCACATGGCCAGGGCCTTGGTCCCATTTTGGGCCAGACGAACACGGTAGTCGTCCTTGAACATCCGGGACAACAAGAGCAGGTTGTCCGGCGTGTCATCCACGATCAACAGGGTGGGACGATCACTCTCGCCGGCGAGGCGCCCGGCCGTCGTCGCGGCCACCTGAGGGGGCGGTGGTGCGACGGTTACAGGTGGCACCGCCTGCGGGGCAGCGGGGGGTCGACTGCCGGGCCGGGGTCGGGCTGAAAACGCTTTGTTGATACACGCGGCCAGGCGGTTGGGGGTGTAGGGTTTGAGCAGCAGGTTGGTTACCCCGTTGGCGATCGCTTCCCGGACCTGGGTGCCTTCGGCTTCTGCCGTGATCATGACAAAGGGCAGGTGACAGAGCTTGGGTTCAGCCCGCATGGCTTTCAACAAATCCAGCCCCGACATCACCGGCATGTTCCAGTCGGACACCACAATATCCACCCGCTGGTTCTTGAGCAGACGAAAGGCCTCCAGGCCGTTGGCGGCCGACAAGATCGTGCTGGCACCCAGCTCCCGTAACTGATTGATGGTGACTTTGCGCATCGGATCGAAATCGTCCACCACCAGAAAAACCATCTTTGAATCAAACATAACGTTCCCTATACGACCGCGAGCCGATCCAGTTGCGCTTTTTTGCGCGCCATGTCCTGGTCAGAATCTGAAAAGCGCTGGGCAATGGCGCGAAACTCGTCCTGCAACTCGACAAACGCGTCCACCAGATCCGGATCAAAGTGCGTGCCTTTGCCTTCAATGATGATAGATACCGCCTTTGCATGCGACATGCCGTCCTTGTAGACACGGCGACTGATCAGGGCATCATAGACGTCTGCCACCGCCATCAGCCGGGCTGAGAGTGGAATGGCATCGCCCGCCAAGCCTTGCGGATAACCGGAGCCGTCCCA
>CAJAFJ010000164.1 GCA_903938955.1 uncultured beta proteobacterium
AAGTCACGCGCACTGTCGACTCAATCACCCGCGGGCCGGCGAAACCAATCAAGGCCTTGGGCTCGGCAATCACCACATCGCCCAAAAACGCAAAGCCGGCGCTCACGCCGCCCATGGTGGGATCGGTCAACACGCTGATGTAGGGCAAGCCCTTTTTGGCCAGGCGCGTCAATGAGGCATTGGTTTTGGCCATTTGCATCAGGCTCAACAAGCCTTCTTGCATGCGCGCACCGCCGGTGGATGTGAAACACACAAAAGGTACTTTTTGCTCAATGGCGGTATGCACGCCGCGCACAAAGCGCTCGCCCACCACCGAGCCCATGCTGCCGCCCATGAATTCAAATTCAAAGCAGGCCGCGACCACGCCAATGCCATGCACTGCGCCGCCCATCACCACCAGTGCGTCGGTCTCACCGGTGTTTTCAAGGGCTTCTTTCAAGCGTTCGGGGTATTTGCGGCTGTCCTTGAACTTGAGGGCATCGACCGGCAGCACTTCCTGGCCGACCTCGAAACGACCTTCGTTGTCCAGAAACACATTGAGCCGCGCCCGCGCACCAATGCGGTGGTGGTGGCTGCAGGTGGGGCACACGTTTTGGTTTTGTTCCAGGTCGGTCTTGTACAGCACGGACTCACAGCTGGGGCATTTGATCCAGAGGCCTTCTGGAACGCTGCGCCGGTCAGCCGGGTCGGTGTGCTTAATCTTGGGGGGTAACAGTTTTTCTAACCAGCTCATGGCGTTTCCTCGATAGTTGCGGACAGAGCTGGCTCACTGTGTGGAGCTGCGGTCTATCCCACAAGGTTTCAGTTTAGTGGATGACCGGGCGGGCTCGCTTGGCGTAGCGGCGCACGGTCCCGGATGTTTCAGATTTGGTCTGGATTATGAATCCAAAGCGGTTCGGATTTCGCGCAGGAAGTTCTGCGCGACCGGGGCCACCTGGTCACGCGCCTGCTCGTCAATCAATTGAATGATTTTGCTGCCAATCACCACGGCATCGGCGACTTTGCCAATGGTGCGGGCGGTAGCGGCGTCGCGGATGCCAAAACCCACGCCCACCGGCACGCTCACAAACTGACGAATGCGCGGCAACATGGCTTCGACCGCGCCGGTGTCGAGCGTGCCCGAACCCGTCACCCCCTTGAGCGACACGTAATACACATAGCCGCTGGCAATAGCGGCGACCTGCTGCATGCGTTCATCGGTGCTGGTCGGGGCCAGCAAAAAGATCAGGTCCAGCCCGTGGCTTTTGAGTTCGGCGGCAAACTCTTCACATTCTTCTGGCGGGTAGTCCACGATCAGCACGCCGTCCACACCCGCTTCAGCGGCATCGGCCACAAAGGCGCTCTTGCCATCTTGGCGGTCATGTTTTTGGTTGTAGCGCTCCACCGGGTTGGCGTAGCCCATCAGGACGACGGGTGTGGTGTTGTTGGCGCTGCGGAAGGCGCGCACCATGGCCAGCACCTGCACCATGCCGATGCCTGCTGCCAGCGCTTTGTCACCGGCTTTTTGAATCACCGGGCCGTCCGCGCTGGGGTCGGAGAAGGGCACGCCCAACTCAATCACATCGGCACCGCCGGCGACCATGGCGTGCATCAGTTCAGGCGTGATATCGGCAAACGGGAAGCCTGCGGTGACGTAGGGAATCAGCGCCTTGCGGCCGCTGGCTTTCAGATTGGAAAAAGTGGCAGCGATACGGCTCATGTCGGCATTCTCACAATGTGTTCTACGTTGCCCAGGTTGGAGAGGTCGCCGCCTTTGACGGATTGACCGGTGCAGCTGGGGCGGCAAAAGAAGTCAGCGTGGCTCAGGTCGGCCACGGTGCCAATGTCCTTGTCACCGCGTCCCGATAGATTGACCAGAATCGACTGGTCGGAACGCATGGTCTTGGCCAGTTGCATGGCGTAGGCTACGG
>CAJAFJ010000165.1 GCA_903938955.1 uncultured beta proteobacterium
CGCACCGAGATCGCCAAAATCGAACTCAAGCAGCGCATCAACGTGCTGATGGTGCCCAACAAGACGCTGGAAACACCCAACTACAAGCTGGAGCGCCTGAAGCACGACGATCCGCGCCTGGACAACATTGAAGCCAGCTACAAAATGGCTGAAGAAATGGAAGATCCGACATCTGTGACACGTCGCTCACAAGAGCCGACCAACAAGCAGACGCCGATCATCAAGGGTGTGTTGCCTGATGCGCCGGCACCGGCTGCGATTCCGAAACCAGAAGCGGTCAAACCTGCTGCTGCGCCCCACAAGGCCACCCCGATCCAGGCCGCGCCTGTGAAGGCCGAGCAAGGCTTCTTCGGCTGGATCAAAAACCTGTTTGCACCCGCGCCTGTGCCGACACCGGCCGCGCCCGTCAAACCGGTGGCTGAAGCCAATAAGGAAGTGACACGCGAAGGTCGAGGCGGCCGTGATGGCGCGCGTCGCAATGAGCCTCGCGGTGACCGTCCTGAAGGTCGTGAAGAGGGCCGCAATGGCCGTGGTCCACGTCCTGAAGGCCGTGAAGATGGTCGTGGCGCACGCGGCGGTCGAGGCGGCCGTGGCGGTCGCGGTGATCGTCCGGCGCAAGGTCAGCGCGAACGTTTCGATGCAGAAGGCAAGCCAGTCATGGCCGATGCAGCTCAGGCATCCCTGAACGGAACAAGCCAAGACGCGCCCCGTAATGACATGAGCCAAGGCCAGGAGCGCCCTCCCCGCAATGCCGAACGGGGTGGTCGTGGTGAACGCAACAGCCGCGGTGACCGCAGCCGCAATGAGCGCACCGACAACGTCGAGCTAGGTAACACGGCGGAACGTAGTGAGCCTCGCGCCGACGGACGCAATGAACGCCGTCCTGACCGCAACCGTCGCCCTGACGACAGCGCACGCACTGAAGCACCCGCTGAGGGCATGAATCGCGCCAACGCCGAGGTTCAACCCGCAGCAGCCCAAAACGAACGCGCTGCACCGCAGATGAACGAGGCAGCCGCCAGCAACGAGCAAGGCCCGTCAAACGGCGAGCCCGTTGAACGCACAGAAGGTAACGAGGGTCGCGGCAAGCGCTCACGTGACCGTTATGGTCGTGAACGTGGCCCGCGTGGTGAACGCAATGAGCAGCCCGCTGAACGCCAGGAACAAACTGCGCGTGACAGCCAGCCGACTCAGACGCAGGATGCGCCGGCAGAAGAGCCACGCCGCTCCTACTTTGCGCCTCAAGGTGATGCAACGGCCGTCGCTCCTGCAGCGGCACCGGCTCCCGTGCTGGCCGCTGAAGTTGCCCCTGTGGTTGCTGCGCCAGTTGTGACCGCTCCGGTGGTGACACAGCCGGTGGCTGCGGCGCTGGTCGAAGCCAAACCGGTGCCCGCACCGGCACCCGTGGCAGCGCCAGTGGCTGCAGCACAAGCGCCAGCCCCCGCAGGCATGCCGAAGCTACAACCCTTCGCCCTGCCCTTGGCAGAACTGGCGCAAGTGGCTGAGAGTTCCGGTTTGAACTGGGTCAACTCCAACGCGGAAAAAATTGCAGCGGTGCAAGCAGCGATTGCAGCCGAGCCCAAGCCTGTGCGCGTGCCCCGCGAGCGTCCTCCTGCGGTGAAAATTGAGTCTGCGCCTTTGGTAATGATTGAGACCAAACGTGACTTGAAAGACATGAAACTGCCTTTTGAGACACCTCAGTAAGTCACAGCACAGCCCTCATGGGCTGGCGTAAAAAAGGGCACTTCGGTGCCCTTTTTTTGTCCCTACGATGTGCGCTATGTAGCTGACCCAAACCCGTCCCTTCAAGACACCTCAGAAGAGTTCCACGCCCCCCACTTTGGGCGCTTCGCCAAAGAAGCCCCGGCGCACCAGGCCCAGGTGGCTGCAGACTTTATTGCGGCCACTGCGTTGGGCAAAGTCTACTGCGCGCTCGGTTTTCTCCAGCGCGCTGCTGGGGGAATCATCGGCCATGACACTGGTGTAGCCGCAGCTGACCGTGACGCGCCCAACTTGCGGGAAGTTGAACTTCTCGACATTCGCGCGAAAGCGCTCAAAGGCTGCCAGCACCAGCGCCTCATCCGGGCAATGCATCAGCACACCGAAATGCTCAGCGCCAAAGCGGTAGATGCGGTCATAGGTGCGAAAGGTGTTGTTCATCACGCGCGCGACCAGCAACAGCACCTCTTCGGCAATCAGATGCCCGTGCTGGTCACCAATTTGGGCAAAGTTATCAACCACAGCAGAACCCAGCCAGTAGTTGGCGGGCACGCGGTGGCGGCGCTCCTGGTCCTGGCCTTGGGGCCTACCGGGCTGTCGTGCCTCAAATGTGACGCCATCGAGTTCTTCCAGAACGGCGCTGTAAAAAGCATCATCCAAGGATTTTCGGTTGAGCAAGCCCGTCAGCGCATCGCGGTCGCTGTATTCGAGCAGGGCGTACATATTGCGGTAAATACGGCGCAACTGCTCAATCGTCAACATCTGGTCGGCGGTCAGCCAGGCATCCGAATGCACCTCGATCACGCCCTCGTCGTCCTTGCGCGAATCTGAGTACAAAGGAAGCATGTAGATGCGCGGTCCGTCTTCACCGGCCCAGGCAATCTCGACCAGTTCGCGGCATTGCAGGCACTTGAGGCGATCCGTGGCGTCGTCCAGATGCGCCAGCGTGGTGAAGTCGACCCGCAGCGGATCCAAAACTTTGCCACCGCCTTTGGCATCAAGGCGCGCCACATCGAGCCAGCGCTTTTCACCCTCAAAATTCATGACGCGGGCAATCACGATGCGCTGAATAGGGAGTAAATCGATCAACGCCTTGGACAGCGTGAGCTCCAGCAAATCCCGATCCCGGTGGTCGGTCAGCTTCAATGCATGTTCAATCAAGGTACTCATTATTCGCTTTCATGGCCCTGAAATGCAGCCGGGTCAGGTGGAGGAAAAGGACTTTGCCGCGTTTTTCCAGGCTTGCAGAGCCGCCGCAGCATCGCCCCGGTGATCTGCCATGTCAGCCAGCGCCAGCCAGGCGTTGCGTTGCAGACTGGCGTCTTGCAAGCGCGGCACCGCTTGGGTGAGAAGTTGCTGTGCCTTGCCCCACAGCTGCAGGCGCATGCAGGTGATGCCTGCCAGGTAATGCAAAGCGGCATCCCCCGGATTGGCCATCTGGGCCTTCTCGATCCGGGTGAGCCAAGCGGCATCGGGCGCCGCAGTGGAGGCGTTGAAACTGCTTTCCAGCGCACGGATCAACTGCAGGCGCTGAAGCTGGGTGAGCAAGCCCGGCTGCGCGGCCATGCGCTCCCACACCGGCAACAGCCAGTGGCGCGCCACATCGACATCGCCGTCCAGTTTCAGCATGCGGTGGCTGGCCTCGACCGCCACTTCAGGCATCAGCCGCTCAGCCATGTCCAGTTGATGCCAGACGCTTTGCATCTGATCCGGGTCATGTGCAGTGGCGACCAGCTCCAGCGCCAAGCCACGCAAAATCCCCTGCGCGGCGACGTCGGAAAAAGCACGGTGCTTGGCCAGCAGGCGCGCCGTTTCAAGCGCGAGTGAGGTCTTGCGCGCCATGCGGGCGGCCTTCAGGCGCAAACGCAAGGCAATGGTGCGCCGGGCAGCGCCTTGGGGCATCGTGTCCAGCCATTCAAGCGAGGCTTGGGGATCGCGGTCTTCAATCGCCCAGCGCGCCGCACGCAGTTGCACCCCTTCGCGGGCGCCCTGCGCCTCGGGCCGCTCGGCTTGCTCCAGCGCCAGGCGGAAATGCTCTTCGCGCCCCGTCTTGTCCTGTAAAACCTGCGCGCTTTCAGCGGCCAGCAAATGCGACAAGGCCCGCAGCCGAGCGGAATAGCTCAGGTGCTCGCCGCTGCGGGTCATGGCGGTTTCACGCGCCAGCACGCCTTCCGCTGCTTTTCGGGCGCGGATAAACCGGCCTGCCACCAAATGCGACAGCGCATCCAGCAACGCCATGTGGATAGCGCGCTCCTGATGCGCAATTCGCCAGGACCGAGCATGACCCGGCATGGCAAACAGCGCGGCCAGTGCCCGCAGGGCCAGATGCAGCGTAAAAAACAACAGCGCCAACACCAGCACCACCAGATTGAGCGAGAGATCAATGCGGTACGGTGGCCAAAAAACGGTGATCGTGCCCTGGTTGTTACCGGCAAAAAGGGCGATCGCCACCGCGACCGCGAACAAACCGACAAACCACAATGCGGCCCGCATGGTCAGCGCCCCGCCGCCGCTGTGGCCAGTGCCGCCAACGTTTCATCCACGCGTGGCAACTGCAAGGTTTTCATCTGCACCTGCACTTGTTGCAACAAGGTGGCAGTGGATTGCGTCTTGCGCGACGCAGCATCAAAATATTTATTCAGCAACTGCGAGGCATCGGCCAAATCGGCACGCGACGACTCCAGTTGGCGCCCGAGCAGGCCCAGACGCACATTAAGCAACTTGAGTTTCAGGTTTTCACGCAAAAAGAACGATTGCTCAGGCGAGATCAGCGCCGCTTCAGGCTGTGCAATACGGCTGACCCGCACCAAACCGCGTGCCTCATCCAGCACGACCTGCAAACTGCGTCGCCACCAGGTGGGCGGCAGCTCATTGGC
>CAJAFJ010000166.1 GCA_903938955.1 uncultured beta proteobacterium
CAGCGATGCGGCGTTGCTGTTCAATGTGTTGTCAGATGCCGGCTGCGAAGTGCTGCTGGGCAAAAAAACAATTTTTATCAACTGCACCCACCCCACTTTGTCAGGTGGCCATCTGGAACTGATTCAACCCGACCGGGTGGTGCTGGAAGTGCCGCCCTTGCCGGAGGCCACGGCCGACGAGATCGAAACCTATTTGGCGACGCTGAACGACGTTCGCAAGCGGGGTTTCAGGTTGGCCTTTGACAACAGCCTGTTGACCGAGCCCTACGCCAGCTGGATGGCGCTGGCGTCCTTCATCAAAATTGACCTGTCGCACCTGGATAACGAAGCGATCCGCGCGGCTGTCAAGCTGGCCAAAAAAAATTCAAACGCGCAACTGATTGCCGAAAAGGTCGAGACGCTCGAACAATACGAACTGGTCGCCAGCCTGGGGGTCGAGCTGTTTCAGGGCTACTGGTTTGCCAAACCGGTGCTCATCACCGGGCAAACGGTGCGCCCGTCGCAGATCAACATCATTGCGCTGATCAACCTGATCCGCCGACAGGCCAGCACGGCTGAAATTGAAGATGTTTTCAAACGCGATCCGACCCTGTCTTTCAACCTGCTGCGTTTCATTAATTCAGCCGGGTTTGGCCTGAGTTGCGAGATCACCTCCTTTCGCCACGCCATCATGATGATCGGCCTGAAAAAGCTGTTTCGCTGGGCGGCACTGCTGATGACGACCTCGCGCGCTGCCGGCGTGCCGTCAGCGGTGGCGAATATGGCAGTGGTGCGGGGCCGTTTGATGGAGTTACTGGCGGCTGAACTGCTGCCGCCCGAAGAGTGCGACAACGCCTTTGTCGTGGGTGTATTTTCTTTGCTCGACACCATGCTCGGCATGCCGCTGGCCAAGGCGATGGAATCAATCTCGCTGCCGGAGACGGTGGTCAATGCGCTGCTCCACGGCACCGGTATTCTGGCGCCCTTTCTGGTCCTGACCAAGGCCTGCGAAAGTGCGGACGACGAAATTTTTGGCCGCACCGCCGACGCCCTGCACCTCAACAACCACCAGGTGAACTGGGCCCACTTGCAAGCCCTGGCCTGGTGCGACACCTTGGTCGAATAAACCGGCGCCCGAGGCCCGCCGTCTAACCGCGTGGGTGGTGCTGGGCGTGCAGCACTTTGAGCCGTTCACGCGCGACATGCGTGTAGATGGTGGTGGTTGAAATATCCGAGTGACCCAGCAGCATCTGCACCGCCCGCAGGTCGGCGCCGTGGTTCAGCAAGTGCGTGGCAAAAGCGTGGCGCAGGGTGTGCGGCGACAGCGGCGCAGTAATACCCGCCGCGCGCGCATGTTTTTTGACGATCATCCAAAACATCACCCGGCTCATGGCGCTGCCCACCTTGGTTCCGCGCAGGGTCACAAACAAATCGTCGGTCTGCTTGCCCGCCAGCAAACCGGGACGGGCCTCGCTCAGGTACTTCGTCACCCAGACGCTGGCCACCTCGCCAAACGGCACCAGACGTTCTTTGTTGCCCATGCCAAACACCCGCAGCACGTTTTCCGACAAGCTGACGTTAAACACCTTGAGCGTCACCAACTCACTCACGCGCAGGCCGCTGGCGTACATCAGCTCCAGCATGGTGCGGTCGCGCACGCCCAGCGGCGTGTCGGCATCGGGCGCCCAGAGCAGCGCCTCAACCTGCGCTTCAGTCAGGGTCTTGGGCACCCGCAGCGCCTGCTTGGCGGCTTGCAGTTTAAGCGTGGGGTCCACGGTCATAAAGTGCTCGCGCAGCGCCCAGCGAAAGTAGCGTTTGAACACCGTCAGCCGCCGATTGGCGGTGGTGGCTTTGGTGACGCTGTGCTTCTCGGAAAAATACGCGTTCAAGTCACTTTCCTGGGTGTCGTTCAACGCCCGCGCTTTCACCAGCAGCCAGCTGCTGTACAGCTCAAGGTCGCGCCGGTAGGCACTGAGGGTGTTTTTTGACAGCCCTTCTTCCAGCCACAGGGCGTCGATAAAGGCGTCGATAGAGGCTTCAGCCATGGTGCGATGAGGTTCTTGATTCAGGAGGCGTCGGGTATGACATGCGCGCAGTGTAGCGAGCGCGGCGGCCGGATTGGCGGCTGGTATTCTCTCGGCGTGAATTACGCTCAACTTTTATTCCCCGACTTTTCCCTGATCCTGTGCGGCTACCTGGTGTGCCGCTTCACGGCCCTGAACCGCACCGTGTGGGCGCAGGTCGAAACGCTGGTTTATTTTCTGTTTTTTCCGGTGCTGTTGTTTCATTCGATTGTGAAAAGCCCGCTGGATATTCAGTCGACATCCAGTCTGATTGGCGCGGGCTGGGCGCTGATGTTCACGGGCATCGCGCTGGCCTATTCGCTCCCCTATTGGCCGGGGCTGGGCCGACATATCCCAATCCGGGCGCACGCTGCCAGCACGCAAGTGGCTTATCGGTTCAATTCATTTATCGCCCTGGCCCTGGCCGACCGGCTGGCCGGACCGCAGGGGACGCTGTTGATTGCGGTGCTGATTGGCGTCTGCGTGCCGCTGACCAACATTGCCGCCGTCTGGCCCATGGCGCGCCATGCCCAGCGCGGCTTTGTGCAGGAACTGGTGCGCAACCCGCTGATCATCGGCACCGCCTCCGGTCTGGCGGCCAATCTGCTGGGTTTCACGATACCGGTCTGGCTGGAGCCAACCGTCAGCCGCATTGGGGCCGCCGCTTTGGCACTGGGCTTGATGGCCGCAGGCGCCGGCATGCAGTTTGGGGCGCTGACCAAAGCCAAGTCACTGGCGGTTGCCGTACTGGCCATCCGCCACTTTGTGTTGCCTTTGGTGGCGCTGGGCCTGGCCCAGCTGTTCCACCTCGACACGATTCAAACCACGGTACTGCTGGCGTTTTCCGCCTTGCCCACGGCCTCCAGCGGCTACGTGCTGGCCGCGCGCATGGGGTATGACGGCGCTTATGTGGCGGGACTGGTGACGATCTCCACGCTGCTGGGGATGCTGAGTTTGCCGTTTGCGCTTAGGATGCTGAGTTGGCTGTAGCGGGGGGCTGGTGCAGTGGGCAGTTGCGTCAAGTTGCAGGGACGTTGCTCATCACGGTTGACGCCGCCGCGCGCGCAACAGCTTAAAAATCCAGCGCCCAAACCACATGTTCGCGCACCAGCTCACTGGGATGTTCCGCGCGTGACGCCAGCGCTTGAATGAGCGCCGGGTCGGGTTGCAGGCGCAGCGCATTGCCCATCGCCACGGCGATGTTGCGCAACCACTTCTCATGCCCGATGCGCCGGATCGGGCTACCTTCGGTGCGGCGCAAAAAATCATCTTCGGTCCAGGCGAACAGCGTCACCAACTGGCTACCGGCCAAACCTTTGCGCTCATCAAAATCAGGCAAGGCGCTGCGCTGCGCAAACTTGTTCCACGGACAGGCCAACTGGCAATCGTCACAGCCGTAAATACGGTTGCCGATCAAGGGGCGAAATTCAAGCGGAATCGGTCCCGCGTGCTCAATGGTCAGGTACGAGATGCAGCGCCGGGCGTCCAGCTGGTGCGGCGCGACGATCGCTTGCGTCGGGCACACGTCCATGCAGGCGCGGCAACTGCCGCAGTGGTCGGTCAGCGGCTGGCTCAGGGGCAGCGCCAGATCGACATAGATTTCACCCAGAAAAAACATCGACCCCGCCGTGCGACTGAGCAGCAGCGTGTGCTTGCCGCGCCAGCCCTGGCCGCTGCGCGCCGCCAACTCGGCCTCCAGCACCGGGGCGGAGTCGGTGAACACGCGGTGGCCAAACGGGCCCATCTCGGTCGCGATGCGGTCGCTCAATTTTTGCAGGCGGCTGCGTAACACTTTGTGATAATCCCGCCCCCGCGCATACACCGACACAATGCCCTCGGTCGGCCGCTTTAACCTCTCGAACTCCACCGCCTGCCAGTCGGGCGCCGTGCTGGCGGGCAGGTAGTCCATGCGCACAGTGATCACGCTCACGGTGCCGGGCACCAGCTCGGCCGGACGGGCGCGTTTCAGGCCGTGCGAGGCCATGTAACCCATGTCGCCATGAAAACCTCGTGCCAGCCAGGCCGATAATCCGGCCTCTGATGAAGACAAATCGACACCGGCCACGCCAATTTGCGAGAATCCCAATTCTTGGGCCCAGGCCTGAATTTTGGAAACCCACTGGCCGCTGCTGATATGTGTATTGAAGTTGCTCACCCCCCGATTGTAAAAACCCTGCTCTGGCCCGACGAGGCGGCCACGCAGCAGTTTGCGCAAGCGCTAGCCCAACAACCGGCCCTGCGCACGGCTTTTATTGAATTGCACGGCGATTTGGGCGCGGGTAAAACGACTTTTGTGCGCCATCTGCTGCGCGCTTTGGGCGTGCAAGGCCGGGTCAAAAGCCCCACTTACGCGGTGGTGGAACCCTACGAACTGGAAGGGTTTAACGTCTGGCACTTTGACTTTTACCGCTTCAGCGACCCGCGTGAATGGGAAGACGCGGGCTTTCGTGACATCTTTGCCAGCCCCGGCCTCAAGCTGGCCGAATGGCCGGAAAAAGCGGCGGGGTTCACACCCCTCGCCGATTGGGTGGTTCACCTGGAAGCCGTGAATGAAGAGGCCCGGCAAGTCACCGTCAAAGCACAAACGCCGGGCGGAATGGCGTTGTTGCAGGCCATCCACCCCGACACCAACCCACCCGCAGCCACAGGAGCCAAGCCCTCATGAAACGTCGTGACCTGCTTCAATCCGGCGCACTGGTGCTCCTGCTCGGCGCCCACCACTTGGCGCGTGGCGCTGGCATCATGGCAGTACGGGTATGGCCGGCGCCAGACTACTCGCGTGTCACCATCGAATCCGATACCGCACTCAAGACCAAGCAATTTTTTGTCCCCACGCCGCCGCGGCTGGTGGTGGACATCGAAGGCGTGCAACTCAATGCGGCGTTGAAAGAGCTGGTGGCCAAAGTCGGCCCGGCCGACCCCACGATTGAAGGTATTCGGGTCGGGCAATTTGCGCCCGGCGTGGTGCGCCTGGTGGTGGATTTGAAGCAGCCCATCACGCCGCAGGTATTCACACTGGAGCCGGTGGCGGCCTACCAGCATCGGCTGGTGTTTGCTTTGTAGGCCAACAAAGTGGAAGACCCGCTGGCGGCGCTGATTGCCGACCGCCTCCAAGGCAAGGCCAGCCCCGCAGAACCGGTCG
>CAJAFJ010000167.1 GCA_903938955.1 uncultured beta proteobacterium
GGCGCTGGCGGACAGCAAAGGCACGGGCTACAAAGAATGCGGCTGCGGCATGGGGCCGGCGCTGAACATCGCCAGCAGCAGCGGTGCCTACGTGCTGGCCGACCGCGGCACCTGGCTGAACTTCAAAAACCGGGGCGATCTGGCGGTGCTGGTCGAAGGCGACAACCGTTTGTTCAATCAATACGGCGTGATGTTGGTCAACCCGGCCAAACACCCGCATGTGAAAGCCGCCGATGGCCAGAAGTTTGTCGACTGGGTCGTGTCCGGACCCGGGCAGGCGGTGATTGCGAGCTACAAGATTGGCGGGGAGCAGTTGTTTTTCCCAAACGCAGGCAAGTGACGCTGACCGCTGCCTTTACTTACCGCTAAACCCCGTAAACTGGTAGACCACCGAGACGCCTGCTACGTTGGCTTTGAAGTCGCCCCGAACTGCGTCAATGCGTCCGGCTGTGCCCATGACCGACAGGGCTTTTGACAAACGGTAGCCCACGGACGCATTGCCTTGCACCACCAGGCCGCCGCCTACGGCCAGGCCGCCGCCGCCGGCTGCGCCCACCAGGGCTTCGCCTTCCACAAACCAGCGCTCAGACAGGGGCAGCTGCGTTCCGACCCCGATCTGGCCCGTCATGTAGGCGCCAGCGTCGCCGGCATAGGCGGCGACGCCTTGGCCTGTCACAAACCACTGAGGGGAGACAAAGTAGTCCAGCTGTACGCCCAAGTTGCTGACCGAATCGTCTACCGAACGGTTGCGCCACTGCGGTGCGGCCTTGAAGTAGGTCTGGTTGGCCACTCTAATCCGCAGGCTTTGGGGATCAAACTGCTGCACATCGCGCCACGACACGGCGCTAGAGGACACCTCGGGCAAGTCGAAGAGGTAATTGAGTTTGAGCGCCACGCTGTGGGCTCTGAAGCTGCGCGACGGTGCGCGAACTTCCCCCAACGACAACTCCAATGCGGTACGCCGGGTGACTTTTTGCGCCAGTGAGATACCTGCATCCAGCAGCAGGCCGCCACCGGTATCCACGCCGCCGCCGCCCGCCGGACCCGCTGCGGCATGGAGTTTGATGGCGGTGCTACGGGTGATCGGAAAACGGTAACCGCCGCCCGCCAGAATTTGCATGTAGCCGTTGTTTTGGCCTCCCATAGCGCCCTCGGACTCCAATTTTAAAAACCAGCGGTCATCCAGATAAGACAACCATTCCACGCCAAGCAAGGCCATGTTGGCATGTTGGGGTGTGCCGTCGTCGCGCACCACCGAGGCGGGGATTTTGTAGTTTCGGGCCACCATTGAGAATTCGTTGGCACCTGGTTTTACCGCGCCCTTGTCCGCGCTATTACTCTTGTTTTCACCCACTGGCCAGCCCGGGCTGAGCAGGGAGTGGAAGGGGTATTCGTACTGCAGGTAAGGCTGGGTGCTGCTAATCACCCCCGACGGGAATTTGACGTGGCTGACGCCAAAACCGAGGTTGCCGTAACCGGCCGTCTCATACGTCAGGCCTACATCGCCGCGCAGCATCAAGCCACCGCCAGACAGCGTGTAACCGCCTCGACCACCGCCGGCGCCGACAAACAGACCGGCATGACCAACCCACGAAGGGCTCAAACGCTGGCGCATTTCACCCGACACACCTAACGTGATGAAGCCCCCGCGTTCGCCGCGTACAGCGCCGTAACTGCCAACGCCCAAGCGAACGGTGTCGGTGACATCAATCATCAAATCCCCCCCCACCATGCCCATCTTTTCACCGCCGGGCAGCGAGTGTGTTTCAGATGTCAGACGCAAGGTGGTTGGAACGGGCAGCAACCCGGTGCTCGATTCCGGGCTGGTTTGGGCCTGGCTGATAGCCGGGCCAAGCAGCGCGCAGACACACATGCTGGCCATGGCGACAGGGCGCAGGCGTGAAATCACTGAGGTGGTATGAGTGGCGTGGTTCAAGTGAGTCCTGATGAATGTTTTATGAGGTGCGGTGTATTTTATGAAACCGGCACAGTCGTCCCCTTGCGTTCTGCAGATGAGGATGCGTCGCCGTGGATCACGACACAGATCGAGTAGGCTCGGCAAGCCGACAAAGACGGGCCTCAACCCCGCTGACGCAGCTTCACCAGCGTTGTATCAAGCCACTTGAGCATCGCCGGGTTCTGGCTGGTGGCAATGTTGATGCGCAGCCAGGTGCTCGGTGTTTGCTGCGGCGAGAACAGCGCGCCGGGGGCCAGCAAGTAACCGGCCTCCAGGGCCAAAGCGGCCAGTTCAATGGTGTCCACTCCCGTGTCAAACCAGCCCAGAAACCCGGCTTGCGGTCGACAAAAGGCGGTCATGCCCAGCGATTCCATGCGTTTGAAGACGGGTTCACGCAGCTCGTCCAGCGCAGAATGCACGCGCTGGCAGTGTTTGCGGTAGCTGCCCTCGGTGAGCGCGCGGTAAACAATGCGCTCGTTGATTTCGGGTGTGGCCAGCGAGGTGAGCAGTTTCTGGTTGCCCAGCGATTCGGCAATGTCTGCCGTGGCGGCCAAAAAGCCGACCCGGATATTAGGCACCAGCATTTTGGAGAAACTGCCCAGGTAAATCACCCGCTTCAGTTGGTCCAGACTGGCCAGCCGGGCGGCGGGCACGCCGCTGGGCAAGAAGTCGGCATAGATGTCGTCTTCCACAATGATCATGTCGTGCGCTTCAGCGATACGCAAAATCTGGTACGCCGCCGCTGGGGTCAGCACCGTGCTGGTCGGGTTGTGCAACACCGTGTTGAGGATCAGCATTTTGGGTTTGTGCGTGGCCGCCAACTCAGTCAGCGCCTGCACATCCGGCCCCTGTGGTGTGTAGGGCAGGCCCACCAGGTTGACACCCATCATCGCCAGCGTGCCCAGCTGTGCCGACCAGGCCGGGTTGCCCACGATCACCGTGTCGCCCGGGCGCAAGAATTTGCGCACGATCAGGTCAATGGCCTGCGTGGCGCCGGAGGTGGTGAGGATTTGCGCCGGGTTGGCAGCGATCTCGATCTCGGCCAGCTTGCGCGTGATTTGCTCGCGCAAGGGCGCGTAGCCCTGCGCCAGCGCCGCGTGGGACAGTTGCAGGCCTGGCGTTGCCGCAAGGGAGCGCAGCCCGAGCTTGATCAAATCGCCCCCGCATAAGCTCGGCGGCAGGTAACCAAAGCCGGGCGCCATGTCGGCGGGAATGCCGCTTTGCATGTTGCGAATCAGCCAGCCCATGTCGATGGTTTGTGAGCGCGCGGTCGCCGCTTTGGCTCGTTTCACCGGACTGGTCGTGGGTTCGCGCACAAAAAAACCGGAGCCGCGCCGCGCCTGCAAGTGTCCGCGTACCACCAGTCGCTCATAGGCCTCCACCACCGTCGAACGCGACACCGCGCGGTCGGTGGCCAGTTGCCGCACCGAGGGCATGCGCATGCCGGGTCTGAAAACCTGTTCCTGAATGCGGTGCTCGGCCCATTGAACGAGCTGTTCAACCACGGTCAGTTGACTGCCAAGCACCACGCTGAGGTCCAGCAGGGCCTGCGGGTTCATGTGCGGGTCAGTGAGGGGGTTATGTGTCATGAATCAAAAATTGTATTGATGGTTTAACCAGGCCAGTTGTCTGAATTATCCGGCTAACTGTACTTTAACTGTATTGATTTAGCGCTTACATTGATTGTGCTGACAAGGAGTCCAATATGCACCTGATCGAACACTATGAATTGAGAACCCCGCGCGTGGTCGCCGTTCAACTGACAGCGGGCAGTGACATTCGCGTCATGAGCGGGCGCCTGTGGCTGACCCTGGCGGGGCAGGCAGACGATATTTGGCTGCAGGCGGGTGAGGTGTTGACCTTGCCCGTGAATGGCAGGTTGTGGCTGAGTGCGGAGCCCGCTGCCGACTTTCGGATTGCCCACTTTACAGCGGTGAAACGGCCATGGGCCGTGCGGCTTCCCGAGCTGAATAGCGTCTTCCAGAGGGGTGTCGTGCAGGGTGTCTGAGATTATTGTTAGCCGCTGGGCCAGGAGCCATGTATCCCGGTTATAAATGGGAATCCCATTTGCAGGCTACAAGCATGATCACATCTCTTTTTAACTGGCGGCGCATGAGTTTGGGGGCCAAACTCACGTTAAGCAATTTCTTACTCGTCGCGGCTGTTCTCGCGGTGTTTGTGCTGGCCATCAGCTATTCGGTGTCGCAAACGATTGAGACGCGGGCGACCACCGAAGTGAACGAAAAAACCAGGATGTTGACCGACCTGATTGACGGCTCGGACAAGGACTTGCGCGTGCGCACCAGCGCCTTGGCCAAGTCGTTCCAGTCCAGCCTCAAAGGTACGTTTGAGCTTGACGCCGCCCTGATCGACATCAAAGGCCGGGCCACCCCCACCCTCAAACTTGACAAGAAAACACTGAACCTTGATTTTCAGGCAGTGGACCGCTTCACCGAGATGACCGGGGCGGTAGCCACGGTGTTTGCCAAGTCGGGCGACGATTTTGTGCGCGTCACCACCTCGCTTAAGAATGACAAGGCCGAGCGCGCCATTGGCACCCTGCTGGACCGGGCGCACCCCGGCTACAAGGCCGCGCTGGAGGGCCGCAGCTTCATCGGGCTGGCCACGCTGTTTGGTCGCCAGTACATGACGCAATACGATCCGATCAAGGACGGCGCTGGCAAAACGGTGGGCCTGAGTTTTGTCGGGCTTGATTTTTCGGACTACCTCACCTCGCTCAAAACCGCCATTCGCGGTCTGAAGATGGGCCAGTCGGGCTATTTTTATGTGCTGGACGCCCGCCCGGGGGCCAACTTGGGCGAGCTGGTGGTTCACCCCTCACTGCAGGGTAAAAACATTCTGGGTTCCAAAGACGCCGATGGGCGCGAGTTCATCAAGGAAATTCTGGACAAAAAAACTGGCGTCATCCGCTACCCGTGGATCAACAAAGACCTTGGCGAGACCGTGCCGCGTGACAAGGTAGTCGCCTACACCTACCTGAAAAACTGGAACTGGGTGGTCGCGGGTGGCACCTATGTGGACGAGTTCACGGCTGAAATACACAGTCTGCGAAATACCTATGCGGCGCTGGGGCTGGCGATGGTGGCCTTGATCTCCGGCATTTGGTTGGTCTTGATCCGCCGTATGGTGACCCAGCCGATGGAGCAGGTTCGCGTGGCCGCTGAAACCATCGCGCAGGGCGACCTGAGCCAGACCCTGAAGACCGAACGGCAAGACGAGATCGGCCAGCTCATTGGCTCAATGACCAACATGCAGACGGTGCTGGCGAAGTTCCAGGCGGCGCAGGCCGAGATGGCGCGTCAACACGCGTTGGGCATGATTGATTACCAGATGCCTGTTCAGTCGCTGCCCGGCAGTTACGGTGACATGGCGCAGGCCAGCAATGCGCTGGTCAAGAGCCACATCAGTGTCATGCTGCAGCTGGTGGATTTGCTCGAACAGTACGCGCAGGGCAACTTCAAGCAGCAGATGCTGGCCTTGCCCGGCCAGCAGCAGCGCATCACCCAGGTGGCCAACGCCGCCCGCGGCACCATGGTGGCCTCGCATGAGGCGGCCAGTTTCAACGCCCGGGTCAAATCCGCGCTGGACAACGTCAGCCTGCCGGTGCGCATTGCCGACAATGACGGCACCGTGGTCTACATCAACCACGCCTTGCAAGCGACGCTGCGCAAATACCAGGAGGGCTTTCGCAAGCAGATCCCCGGTTTTGATCCAGACCGCATCGTCAATGGCAGCGTCGGCGTTTTTTACGCCGACCCGCAAGCCGCGTTGACGCGCCTGCGTAACCTGACCAGCATGGTTCACACGCGGCTTGAGTTGGGGGGACGTCAATACGACCTCAGCACTTCACCCGTGATTAGCCAGGGCGGTGAACGCATGGGCACCGTGGGTCAATGGGTTGACGTGACCGAGCAGTTGATCGCTGAGCAACAAA
>CAJAFJ010000168.1 GCA_903938955.1 uncultured beta proteobacterium
CATCGACGCTGGGACGCTGGGTGGCCAGAATCAAATGGATGCCGGCAGCGCGCGCCTTTTGCGCCAGACGGGCAATCAGTTCTTCAATCTTTTTGCCGACCACCATCATCAGGTCGGCAAGCTCATCAATCACCACCACGATGTGCGGCAGGCGCTCCAGCGGCTCCGGGCTTTCGGGCGTCAGGCTGAAGGGGTTGCCGATGTGCTCACCACGCGCCTTGGCCTCGTCCATCTTGGTGTTGTAGCCGGCCAAATTGCGCACACCCATTTTGCTGAGCAACTTGTAGCGGCGCTCCATTTCGGCCACGCACCAGTTCAAGCCATTGGCGGCCTGCTTCATATCAGTGACCACCGGGCACAGCAAATGCGGAATGCCTTCGTAAATCGACATCTCCAGCATCTTCGGGTCGATCATCAAAAACCGCACATCGCGCGCCTCGGCCTTGTACAACAGGCTCAGAATCATGGCGTTGATCCCCACCGATTTACCCGAACCCGTGGTACCCGCCACTAGCACATGCGGCATTTTGGCCAGATCTGCCACCACCGGGTTGCCCACAATGTCTTTGCCCAAGCCCATGGTGAGCATCGACTTGGCCTCGTGGTAGGTGTTGGAGCCCAAAATCTCGGACAGCTTGATGGACTGGCGTTTGGCGTTGGGCAGCTCCAGCGCCATGTAGTTTTTGCCCGGAATGGTTTCCACCACGCGGATCGACACCAGGCTCAGAGAACGCGCCAAGTCCTTGGCCAGGCCGACAATTTGCGAGCCTTTGACACCTGTGGCCGGTTCGATTTCGTAACGGGTGATCACCGGTCCCGGCTGGGCCAGCACCACGCGCACTTCGACGCCAAAATCCTTCAGCTTTTTCTCGATCATGCGGCTGGTCATTTCCAGCGTCTCGGGCGCCACGGTCTCTTGGCGCAGCAAGGCCTCGTCCAGCAAATCGACTTGCGGCAGCTTGTTGTCAGGCATTTCCTGGAACAAAGGCTTTTGCCGTTCTTTGGCGACCCGGTCGCTCTTGGGCACATCCACAAACACCGGCTCAATCACGACCGGACGCGGGTGATGCACCGCAATTTCTTCGCGCTCCTCGGTCACCACTTCTTCACGCGCCCGCGCTGCTTGCTGGCCCATGGCAATGTCTTGTGCCACTTCACGCTTTTCGCGCCGTGACTCCACCTGCACATACAGCCAGGCCCCCAGGCGCTCGGCCACATGCGCCCACGAAAAACGAAACACCAGTCCCGAGCCCACCACGCCCAGCGCAATAGCCAGCAGGCCGGAACCCACAAACCCCAGCCATTTGACGCTGAGTGGCCCCACGTAATAACCCAAAATACCGCCCCCGGTGCCCGGCAAACGTGCTTCCAGGCTGTAAAAGCGCGACCACTCCAGGCTGGCGCTGGCGCACAGCAACAAGGCCAGGCCGCACCAAAAGGCCGCACGGCTGTCGGCAAACCGGGCGACCAGCGTGATTGGTGACGCGACGGACTCACCCCGGGGTGTCATCAGCTCACGCCCGCGCAGCCACTGCGCCAGACCAGCAAGCCAGGCGCGAACACCCGCCGCCACACACCACCAAACCGAAAATCCCAAGGCAAAATAACTGCCATCCGCCAGCCAGGCGCCCAGACGCCCGGCACGGTTAAGCACCGCAGCACCGCTGCCGGACGTGGACCAGGCCATGTCCTGCGTCGAGTAGCCCAGCAGCGCAATCAGCCAAAATACAAGAAAGATCAGTCCCGCCAGCAAACCAAGTTCGTCCGCAAAGCGCCGCCAGCCAGAGCGAACCGAGGCCGCAGAAGAACGGGAAGAATTCAGGGTATTTAAAGAGTAAGTCATACTATCCAGCACTGTACACGGCGCATCATTTTTTCAAAAAAGGTTATTCACAATGTCCAACACACGACATGCCAAAGTTCTCATTTTGGGCTCCGGCCCGGCGGGCTACACCGCCGCTATTTACGCCGCGCGCGCCAACCTGAATCCCTTGCTGATCACGGGTATTGCACAAGGCGGCCAGTTGATGACCACCACCGAAGTGGACAACTGGCCAGCCGACGTGCACGGCGTTCAAGGCCCAGAACTGATGCAGCGCTTTCAGGAACACGCCGAACGCTTCAAGACCGAGATTGTGTTCGATCACATCAACGCGGTTGACTTTAGCAAACGCCCGTTCACCCTCAAAGGGGACAGCGGCGAATACACCTGCGACTCGCTCATTCTGGCCACTGGCGCCTCGGCCAAGTATTTGGGACTGCCGTCTGAGACCGCCTTTATGGGGCGCGGCGTCTCGGGCTGTGCCACCTGTGACGGCTTTTTCTACAAAGGCGAGGTTTGCGCCGTGGTCGGTGGCGGCAATACCGCTGTGGAAGAAGCGCTGTATCTGTCCAACATTGCCACCAAGGTGATCTTGGTGCACCGCCGCGACAAGTTCAAAGCCGAACCGATCCTGATCGACAAGCTGATGGAGAAAGTAGCCGCAGGCAAGATTGAGCTCAAAACATTCAACACGCTCGACGAAGTGCTGGGCGACCAAAGCGGCGTCACCGGCATTCGCCTGAAAAATGTCAACACAGGCACAACCGAAGACCTGACACTGAAAGGCTGCTTCATTGCCATTGGCCATGCACCCAATACCGACATCTTTCAGGGTCAACTGGAGATGGCCGGTGGCTACATCGTCACCCAGGGCGGGCTCAAAGGCTTTGCCACCCAAACCAGCGTACCCGGCATTTTTGCAGCGGGCGACGTGCAGGATCACGTCTACCGCCAGGCCATCACCAGCGCAGGCACCGGCTGCATGGCGGCCCTTGACGCTCAGCGGTTTCTAGAACAGGAATGAAATAGCTATAATCGAAGGCTTTCCCGAATTTGGCTGTGTCTTGCAAGAGGCTCAACTGGTGCGGGGAATCTATTTACCGCCACTTGAATGTGTGGCGAGGTGCGGCGAAAGCTGTTAACGAGTGAGCACGAAAGTGTTTACGTCTTCTGGAGTGTCCAAATGGCACGCGTATGTGAAGTCACGGGCAAGGGCCCAATGGTTGGGAACAAAGTTTCCCACGCCAACAACAAAACCAAGCGCCGGTTCTTGCCGAACCTGCAATATCGCCGTTTCTGGGTCGAGAGCGAAAACCGTTGGATTCGCTTGCGCATTTCCAACGCAGGTTTGCGTTTGATCGACAAAAACGGTATTGATGTCGTGCTCGCAGATCTGCGTTCACGTGGTCAGGCATAAGGAGCAGCACCATGGCAACCAAAGGCGGACGCGAAAAAATCAAGCTGGAATCGACAGCTGGCACTGGCCACTTCTACACCACCAGCAAAAACAAGAAAACAATGCCCGAGAAGATGCTGATCAAGAAATTTGATCCAAAAGCTCGCAAGCATGTGGACTACAAAGAAATGAAACTGAAGTAATTCAGGTTTATTGACTAACAAAAAAGCCCGTTTCAAACGGGCTTTTTTTTGGCTGCTTCATGCAGCCCATTGCTATCAAATAAATAGCTAGTCACGCAATAAATACAGGGGCTAGAGCCTAGCTAGAGCCTAAAAAGGCTCATAAGCCATCACACCTGCGCAGCGCGCAATTTAAACGAGAATTCCTGCAGTGCGGCAATGCCACTGGCCTCGGCGCGATGGCACCAGGCTTGCAAATCGGCGGCCAGCTGCTCACGGGTGTGCGAGCGGTTCAACCACCTCTGGCGCAGCTCTTCGCGCATGACCACCATCTTGTCCAGCACCGGCGAGGCGGCGCGGGCCGTGGCCAGCTGAGCCGCTGCAGCGGCGGGCACGCGGTCAGCGTCACGGTGCATCCAGCGCTGGGCCGCCTTGATGACGGCGGCATCGGCGCTGCGCAGCTTCATGGCATCTAACTCATCCTTGAAAGCGCGACGCATGTCTTGCGCATATCCAGCCATGATTTCGTAGCGGTTGGAAATCAGCGCTTCCAGGGTCTTTTCATCCGCCACGGGGCGCACATCGCCAAAAGCCAGCTTGGGTGGCGTCTTTTTGACTGTTGCCAAACCCACGCTTTGCAGCAGGCTGATATACATCCAGCCAATATCAAACTCATAAGGCTTGACCGACAGCTTGGCCGACGTGGGGTAGGTGTGGTGGTTGTTGTGCAACTCTTCACCGGCAATCAGGATGCCCCAAGGTGAAATGTTGGTGCTGGCGTCAGGCGCCTCGAAGTTGCGATAGCCCCAGTAATGTGCCGCGCCATTGATGATGCCGGCCGCCATCACAGGGGTCCAAGCCATTTGCACTGCCCACACCGCCAAGCCTGCGGCACCAAACAGAGTCAAATCAATAATCAGCATCAAGACAATACCCAGTGCCGAAAATCGTGTGTACAGATTGCGTTCCATCCAGTCGCTGGGCGTGCCATGACCAAAGCGCTTCATGGTCTCTGTGTTGCGGGCCTCGGCCCGGTACAACTCATAGCCCTGCAACAGCACGGTTTTGATGCCATGCACATGCGGGCTGTGCGGGTCGTCAGCTTGTTCGCACTTGGCGTGGTGCTTGCGGTGAATAGAGGCCCACTCTTTGGTGACCTGACCAGTGGTCAGCCAGAGCCAGAAGCGGAAGAAATGCGAAGCGATCGGGTGAAGATCGAGCGCGCGGTGCGCTTGGTGCCGGTGTAAAAACACGGTCACGCTGATCATGGTGACATGCGTCATGGCCAGGGTGAACAACACCATTTGCCACCCCGCCAAATTCCAGAAACCGTGAGCCAGCCAGTCAACCACTGCATGCAATGCAGCCCATTCAGAAAACAACATATTCAGGGTGTCTCTCAACAACGAATTGATAATTATCAGGATGGGCTCGTGCTTGACCTGTTAACCCTCGATTTTAAAACGATCAGGCCAACAAGAACAACCCAGGCAAAGAAACCACACAGGTGGCCTCACCCTGGTCAAAAAATTACAAACCTTATTTTTTCTGCCAGACCGCAGCAAAAAATCCGTCGGTCTGGTGGCGGTGTGGCCACAGGCGAAGGTAGCGCTGGTTGTTGTCGCCACCGCTGCACAGTTTTTCAGCGCCTTCGACCTTCAAACCGGTGAGGATTTCACCCGCATCAACCGGCGTAAATTCCGGATTGGCTTCGCTGAAGGCTTGCGCAATGGCTTCGTTTTCCTGAATCATCGTGCTGCAGGTCGCGTACACCAGACGGCCGCCGGGTTTCAGCATGCGGGCGGCACTTTGCAAAATGGCAGTTTGTGTCACGGCCATTTGCTCGACCTGGGCCAAACTTTGGCGCCATTTCAGATCCGGGTTGCGCCGCAGCGTCCCCAAACCCGAGCAAGGCGCATCCACCAGCACCCGGTCAATCTTGCCGGACAGGCGTTTGATGCGGTCATCACGCTCATGGGCAATCGCGGCGGGATGCACATTGGACAAGCCACTGCGAGCCAGACGCGGCTTCAGCGCGTCCAGGCGGTGCGGTGAGGTGTCAAACGCGTACAGGCGACCGGTGCTGCGCATGGCCGCGCCAATCGCCAGCGTCTTGCCACCGGCACCGGCGCAAAAGTCCACTACCATCTCGCCGCGCTTGGCATCCACCAGCATGGCCAGCAGTTGCGAGCCTTCGTCCTGCACCTCAAACGCCCCCCGAATGAAGGCCTCGTGCTTGTTCAGCACGGGCTTGCCGGAAATGCGCAAACCATTGGGAGAGTAAGGCGTGGGCAGCGCTTTGATGCCGACCTGGGCCAGCTCTTTTTGCACATCGGCGCGCTTGGCATTGAGGGCATTGACCCGCAAATCGAGCCCGGCGCCCTGGTTGAGGCTGTCGGCCAGTTGCCAGAATTCATCGCCCAGCTGCTCTTTAAGCGGCTGCACCAGCCACTCAGGCAGGTTGTGACGATGGCGTTCCATCAAGTCGGCGACGTTGATTTTTTCACACTGGTCAAGCCAGTTGATTTCCAGATCGTTCAAGGCGCTGCGCAGAAAATCGCCGGGGCCGTAAAAGCCCAGAATCGCCAACCGGCGCTCTTTGGGGCCGCTGCCCGAAGGCGCAAAGTGTTCAAACAGTTGTTTTTTACGCAGGACGGCGTAAACCGTTCCAGACAGGGTGGCGCGTTCGCGCGGCCCAAGGCCCCGGTTGTCACGAAAGAATTTCGAGACAACCGCGTCAGTGGGGTGGTCAAATTTGAGGGTAAGGCGGACGAGTTCAGAACAAACGTCAAGCAGGACTTTTGGATGCATAGCCTACGATTGTCCCATGACTGAAGAAATCCTTCCCCCACTCACCCCAACCCGCAAGGGCCAGTACCGCCATTACAAGGGCATGCGCTATGAAGTGATCGACACCGTGCGCCACAGCGAGACGCTGGAACCGATGACGCTTTACCGTGCTTTGTATGGCGAACAAGGGCTCTGGGTACGCCCTGTCGCCATGTTCAACGAAGAAGTGGTGATTGATGGGGTGCGGCAAGCCCGGTTTAGCTGGGTTTCGGACTAAAACACCATGCATGCGCAGATGCACAGTGCGAAATCAAGGCGTATTGGCCGGTCTGCACTTTGTGGTATTCCTCATGCTCATGCGGCCCAAGATTGCAATGCTTTAGGATTCAGGTACGAGTTCACAACACGCTCTAGAAATTGATTCTGGCGACGACGAATGCGATTTCTCAACTCACAGGCAAGACGCTGGCCGGACTGCGATAACTACGGAACTTGAGCGCATCAGAAGACACCGTCACCGGCGAAACTTCCAGGGTTTGCGCAGGTTTACCCGCTGCT
The DNA here is from genome assembly GCA_903938955.1 of uncultured beta proteobacterium. The sequence continues at coordinate 6,749 of CAJAFJ010000168.1, forward strand.
GAATCAACCCAGGCAGCCACCGCTTTGCCACCCAGATCGTGGCCCAGCACCAAGCGCATCTGAATCCGTGGATTCAAATTATTCGATGGAACCGTCGTCACGGGCACGGGCATCAGAGCCGACAAGCGCATGGCGGTTTGTTCTTGACCGACACCATATTGAATTTCTGTTTTCGACTGCAAGTAGTTAGGCTGATTGGTTAAACGCGTTGTGGTGACCCCATTGCCAGCCAGGTGGTCTGCCGTGCGACGGGCCAAGCGCCGGATACCGACACCGTTGGATATTTCAATTCGGATGCCTTGAAATACGCCAACAACTGCAGCGGCCTGACCTACAACTGGCAAGGCACCAGGCGTTGTGATTTTGGCTGTCGCTGTGACTGTCGCAGTGACTGCGCCTGACGCATCACGCAACTCATAAACATTGGGGCTGACTTCAACCAACTGGGGGCCAGTCACACGGGGCGGGGCATCTGCAGCCAATTCAGCCTCAACACGCGCCAACTTCAACGCCGCGTCAGCCAGTTGCGCCTTGAGGGCCGCCGTTTCAAGCTCTGAAGCGGGGCTGGAGTTTCGCACCACCGCTTGTATGCGCGGCAAAGATGAACTCTTGGCAACTGCGGTGGCCAACGGTTGTTTGGTGGCTGGCGCCAGTGACAACGACGTACAGCCCAACAAAGTTCCTGCCGACAAAATCGACAAACAGGTCTGGTAAGTTTTCATGTCATGCTCCAAAAAATGCTATCAACCGCCGCTCAGAGTAGGAAGAAGGGTCCGGTAAACGCTGATCATGGCAGGCCCCAACAACACCACGAACAAGGAAGGAAATATAAAAAATATCAGGGGAAAAAGAAGCTTCAAAGGTATCTTGGCCGCAGCCTCCTCCACCCGCACTTTGCGGCGCTCGCGCATGGTTTCAGACAGCACGCGCATCGACTCGGCCACATTGGTACCAAAATGTTCAGACTGCAGCAAAATTGTGACAAAGGTCGCCACATCATCAACCCCCGTGCGCAAGGCAAAGTTCTGCAACGCATTCGCTCGGGTGGACCCCACACGCAATTCCAGCGCCACTAAATTGAGTTCATCAGCCAGCGCCTGGCTACGCAAACTGATTTCCTCACCTGTGCGATTCATGGCAGCATCCAGACCCAAACCGGCTTCCACACACACTGTCATCAAATCGATGGCATCCGGCAAGGACTCCTGCAACTCACGTTGACGCGAGCGAATCAACAGGATCAGCACCAGATTAGGGAGGTAGTAGCCCAGCGCCGCCAATAGCAACAACATGACCAGCGCCCCCCGGGCGGTAGAAGCCACACTGCCCATGCCTGAAAATATCAAATACAGGCCGGGCAGCACCAAGGCCATCAAAGTCTTGGCACCAAAGAAAATAATTGGCCACCCTTCCCCACGCAACCCGGCATGCATCAGCCGTACGCGGAGGTTGGAGGCCTCCCAGCCTTCCTTGGGCGTCGATAGCCAGGCGATAGGCGCCGCTACCTTGGCCACCCTGGCGTGCCAAGCCGGGCTGGCACCATCGGTCTTGTCCAGCGAGTCCGTTCGACCCGTGAGCTGATCCAGGCGTTGGCCCACCAGTTCGCCTCGACTAAACCACAAGCCGATCCCCAGCACCAAGCCGACAACGGATAAAAAAAGTACCGTAAAAATAAAGATTTTCATGATTACTCCAGCCCATCAAACGCGAATATCAACAATGCGCCACATCACAAAACTACCTACAACCATCATGACCAACGCAGTCAGCACGATTCGTATACCGAACGGATCGGTGGACAGAACCGTCAGATAGTCAGGGTTAACGATCTTGATCATGGCCGCCACACAAAACGGCAAGGCAATCAGGATGTAGGCGGACAACTTTCCTTCGGCTGCCAGCACCCGAATCTTGCCGAACAGCTTGAAACGCTCCCGGATCAAATTCGCCAGCATGCTCAACAACTCGGCCAGGTTGCCCCCGGTTTCAAGCTGAATCACCACCGCCAAAACAAAGTAGCGCAAGTCAGCAATGGGGACGCGTTTAGCCAAATTCATCAGCGCCGTCTGGGTCGAAATGCCGAAGTTAATCTCGTCAAACGTCGCTTTAAATTCGCTGGCAATAGGCTCCTGCCCCTCATCGCCTACCATGGCCAGCGCCGCCGGAAAAGCATGACCGGCGCGCAAGGCCCGGCTGATCAGGTCCAACGCATCGGGCAACTGCGCACCAATTTCATACAAACGTTTGGAGCGGACCCATAGCAAGTGAAAGACCGGCAGCAGAGCCAAAACGATCCCGAGCAAAACCACCCCTGACCACGGCCACTGCAGTACCAAACCCACCACGATGCCTGCGCAGCCCGACATCAGGCTTAAGCCCAAAAAACTGGCGACCGTCTTGCTCGATCCCGCTTGCAACAACAGATGATCAAATTGCTGCACTCTGGGCAAATGCAGCAAGGCTCGTTGAACGCCCGGCGTCATGCTCAGCAAGCGTTGCTTCAAAAAGACCACATCCGACTCTCGGTGCTGACCGATCGTCATCACGCGCAAGCGCCGCTTGATCCGCTTGATCTCGGGGCTGCTGGTGTCGCTCCAAAGCATAGAAAGGCCTTCCAGCAGCAACACGACTGCCAGAAAACCAGCGACGACAAATAAGGCGTAGGTAAAGCTCATGATGTCACTCGTAAATGCGGGTTTGGTCAAACGTCTCGGCCGGTATGCTGACGCCAAAGGCCTTGAGTCGGCCCATGAAGGTCGGCCGTACACCCGTAGCCGCAAAACGCCCCAGCACCGCGCCATCGGCCGCGACACCCGTTTGCGTAAAGGCATAGATCTCCTGCATGGTGATGATGTCGCCCTCCATCCCCACCACTTCTTGCAGACTCACCAACTTGCGCTTGCCATCGGTCAGGCGGGCTATCTGAATCACGGCCGAAATGGCAGAACTGATTTGCTGCCGCATGGCTTTAGGCGGAATAGTCATGCCGCCCATACCGGCCATGTTTTCCAGCCGTGTCAAGGCGTCGCGCGGTGTGTTGGCATGCACTGTGGCCATTGAGCCTTCGTGGCCCGTGTTCATGGCCTGCAGCATATCCACCACCTCAATGCCGCGCACCTCGCCAACGATGATGCGGTCGGGCCGCATCCGCAAACTGTTACGTACAAGGGCACGCTGGTTAACTTCGCCCTTGCCCTCGATATTGGGCGGCCGTGTTTCCAAGCGAACCACATGGGGTTGCTGCAACTGCAACTCAGCCGCATCTTCAATTGTCACGATGCGCTCGTTAGGAGGAATCGCGCTGGACAACACATTCAGCAGCGTCGTCTTGCCCGAACCGGTACCACCCGAAATCAGAATATTCATCTTGGCGCGCACCATGCCCGCCAGCAATTGCGACAGTTCCGGCGTGAGTGACTTGTTTTTAACCAGGTCTTCCGCACGCAAAGGCACCACGGCAAACCGCCGAATCGACAACAAGGGGCCGTCCAGCGACAAAGGCGGAATGATGGCGTTGACGCGCGAACCGTCCGGCAGGCGGGCATCCACCATCGGACTTGACTCATCTATGCGCCGCCCGATGCGCGACACAATCTTGTCGATGATCTTCATCAAGTGAGCTGTGTCGGCAAACACAATGCTGGACAACTCCAGCTTCCCCTGTCGTTCGACAAAGACTTTTTTGGGGCCATTGACCAAAATATCAGACACCGTTGGGTCAGCCAGCAGGGGCTCAATGGGGCCCAATCCCATCACCTCATCCTGAATATCAAGAATGATTTTTTTTCGCTCTGCAGCATTCAAAGCGACACCGGATTCCGCCAGCATTCTTTCAGTCAACGAACTCAACTCTTCGCGCAATCGCTCAGGTGACAAGCTCCCCAGCACCTCCAGGTTAATGCGGGCCAGCAACTGGGTGTGCAGCTTCGACTTCAACTCATAGTATTCCGACGAATGCGGCACCTGTGCATCAAACCCCAACTCAGCCACGTCAGACGTATTATTAAAACCTAGCCTTTGTTCGCGCAGATTCATGGTGTTTTACCTTTATGTGTTTAGTACTCGAAACCCGTCATCATGCTGAAAAGCTAAGTAAGTTGCGCAGCCAACCCTTCTGGTGAACTGCAGGGGTGGGGGCCAGCGCTTGCGCCCAATCCTGCAAGGCCTGAGCCACCGGGTCACGGACGGCGAGCTTGAGCAGCGGCACCCCCTGATTTACCGACGCCCTGACCGCCATGTGGCTGTTAGGAATCGTCCGCTGCACCTTCAACAAGGTGGCCTTCTCCACATCGTCAAGCGTAATGTCACCTTGCTTTTCATAGCGATTCACAACGAGATTGAGCTGGCTGCTGGCATAGCCCAGCGTCCTAAAAACAGAAACCATCAGTTTGGCAGCACGAAGAAAAGGCACATCCAGCTGAAGGGTTAGGTAGATAGTGTCGGCCATGTCCAACGCCCGAATCGTGAGGGGGTCGAGCATACTGCTCATGTCCAGCACCACAAAGTCATAGTTGCTGCGCGCGGTCTCAATAATTTTTTCAAGACTTTCAGCAGAGACCTCGTTCACGCGCTCGGGCGACTCCGGCGCCGCCAGCACATGCAGCTTGTCGCTGAACTTGAGCATGCTGGACTCAAGCAGGGTCGCATCCATGCGGTGGGTTTGCCGTGCCAGGTCGACCACACTGGAGACCGCCACGCCATTGCCCAAAAACATGGCTGCATCGCCCAAGTACAAATTCAAGTCCAACACGGCCACACTTTTACCTTGCAGTGACAAGGCATAGGCCAGATTGGTGGCGAGGAAAGTGCCCCCCGCACCGCCCTTGGCGGGAATCATGGCCAGCACCTGACCCACAAATTGCCGGTGACGACCATTGATGAACTGCTTGCCCTGCGCGTGCTTGATGGCTTGTTGCACGGTCTGTTGCGTCAAGGGCGCGGGCAACACTTCACGCACACCGGCGCGCATGGCACGCATCAAAAACTCAACCGAACGATCCGGGCTGACCAGCACCAGGTGCGTGCCGGGCGCCTTCATCAAGGCCAGTTCTATCTGCTCCATCGCCGACTCATCGGCTACTGGAAAGTCCAGCAGCACCACATCGGACTGGTCCTTGCGAATCACATTGGCCAGGGTCTGTGCTGAGCCGTTTTGCACCGTGAAAATGACATCTGACCGCGAGAGGTCGGGCATAGTCAGCGCAGCCTGGGTCGCCTCGGTGCTACAGATGGCTGAGACTTTGATGTTCATGATTTTTTGCACAAGTTACTGTTTTTAATCAAGTTGACTCAATCCAGGAAGTTCATATTCATGGGCTGAAACCCAAACTTTCAGCGGGCATTCGGACCGTCGATAACGGAATCTTTACCCCCGTTAAATCAGTGCTGTAATCGCCAGATTTAGAAAACAGGGCGATCATGGGAATGAATGGCATCGATTGATTTCTATCGCACGTATCGCCTGTACTGATACAGACTTCCACGAAGCGTATGCATTCTGCTATCCGTGTTGCATCAAGACACGCTGCAATGTTGTCGCTTGGACTTGTCGGAATGGGAGAAGCGACTGCGCCTGAAGAATTCAAGTAGCGAATGTTAACGCTGGCATTTTTTATATCGGTATATGCCGGCAAACTTCCACTACTGAACAAAGCAGAATGTTTGATGGCAGCAATTTCAGAAGTACTTGTGAAGTCTGTAACCACAGCTTGTCGTGCAGCATTTCGAGTAACTTCCTGCACTGTGTTCCACACGAACATAAGGCGCCCAAACTCCATAGCACCCAGCAATAGAAGTAACAAAGGAATGACTACAAGAGCAAACTCGACAACAGCAACACCCTGCTGGTTCACTCTTGTCTTTAAAAATGACGAATAATGAATTTTCATTTTTAAACTCAATTCATATAGCGCATTGTGGTGTGTGGAGACAAACCGATACTGCCGTAATTGATTAGCCCGCCCTCTCCGATAAAAGGAAACCATTCACCAATAGCCACACTAAAACCAGCAATTTCTGTTCTCAGCGCTGTTGAAGGTTTAAAAGTTGTCTCTCCTCAAC
>CAJAFJ010000169.1 GCA_903938955.1 uncultured beta proteobacterium
AAGACCTATAAAAAGCGCAAGGATCAGATCGACAAGCTCAAGGCTGTTGCAGCATTACGGCCCCAAGATGATGCGATACGGGAAGAGATTGACAGTTTGCTGCGCGAACGCGACAAGATGTTGGAGCTGATCGCCGAGATCAACAAGCGCGACCTGCTGAACACCCTGACCGACGCGGGTTTGATTCCGAACTATGCCTTTCCCGAGGCGGGCATCGAGTTGAAGTCAGTGCTATGGCGAAAGCGGGGCTCGGATGAGCCGGGGCAGGGCGCTTATGTGACGCTGGAAGCGATCAAGTACGAGCGGCCTGCCAACTCAGCCTTGTCCGAGTTCGCCCCAGAAAACCGTTTCTACGCCAATCAGCGTCGCGTCGAAGTGGATCAGATCAACATGAATCTGGCCAAAACTGAAAACTGGCGCTTTTGCCCGGCATGTCACCACATGCAAAACCTGGAGGTCGAAGCCGATACGCATACCGCCTGCCCAAGATGCGGTGATGCCATGTGGTCGGACGAAGCCCAAAAAAGAACGCTGCTGCGTTTCAAGCAAGCCATTGCCAACAGCGACGACACCAAGGTACGCATTGATGACAGCGTGGACGACCGCGAACCTAAGTTTTACGTTCGGCAATTGCTGGCTGACTTTGAGCCCAAGGATATTCGGGAGGCGTGGCAAATCAAGGCCGGTGGCCTGCCGTTTGGTTTTGAGTTCGTGTCACGGGTGACGTTTCGGGATGTAAATTTTGGGGAGCTGGTAAAACCGGGTGAGACGTTCAAGGTCGCCGACAAGGAGTCGTCGCGGCCGGGCTTCAAGCTCTGCCGACATTGCGGCAAGGTGCAAAAGCCGCCTCGCACCCGTTTTGACCCGGTGGGGCAGATCCACAGTTTCGATTGTGCCAAGCACGGCAACGAAGAGCCTGGTAACTTGCTGGAATGCCTGTATCTGTACCGCGAGTTCACATCCGAGGCGTTGCGTATTCTGGTGCCGTATACCAAGTCAGGCGTGGATGAGGATGTGGTGCAGTCATTTATGGCGGCGCTACAACTGGGCCTTAAAAAACGCTTTGGTGGCAAGGTGGACCACTTGCGTCTGGTCACCCAGGATGAGCCCGGCAAGGACGGCGGACCCCGGCGGTATTTTGTGATGCTTTATGACTCGGTGCCGGGTGGCACCGGTTACCTGCACCAGTTATTAGCGCAGGAGGCTGGCACCTTGGCCGATGTGATGCGTATGGCGCTGGCCACCATCAGCAACTGTGTTTGCAATCATGACCCTGACAAAGATGGCTGCTACCGCTGCGTGTACCAGTACCGTCTTGGTCGCAACATGGCGTTGGTGTCGCGCGACCGGGGCAAAGAGGTGTTGACCGAGTTGGTGGCATCTCTGGATCAGCTGGAAAAGGTCACCACCATTTCCGAGATTTTCATCAACCCAAGCTTTGATTCGGTGCTGGAAAGTCGATTTATCGAAAGCTTGCGTCGTATGGGTGGCGTGGGTGGTTTGCCACCAGTCAAGCTGGTGCAGGATATCGTGAATGGCAAGTCAGGGTATGTACTGGAGCTTGCAGGTCAGCGCTATCGGATCGAGCCGCAATGCAACTTGGGTCCATCCGAGGGCGTGGCCATCGGTAGCAAACCGGACTTTGTTATCTGGCCGTGGCAGTCCGGTTCAGCTCGTAAACCGATTGCCGTGTTTTGTGACGGCTGGACTTACCACCAGCACTCGTTGCGCGACGATGCGCTCAAACGCAGCGCTTTGGTTGCGAGTGGTAACTTTTGGGTGTGGTCGGTGACGCATGAAGATGTGAAGGCTGCGTTGTCGGGGCTGCTGGGATACCACTGGCGAAACCGGTAATTGTGCATTTTCGCTAGATTGCGCCGTTCCCTGCAAT
>CAJAFJ010000170.1 GCA_903938955.1 uncultured beta proteobacterium
CCTTATTTGAGGTTGCTGCCTTCTGTCTGAAAGATGACCTTCTTGCCGGACATTTCCCAGCGCTCGTAATTTCTGGCGTAAATGTCTTCAATGCGGTTGCGCTTGACCTTGAAGGTGGGCGTGATGATGTCGTTGCCTACGGTCCAGGCGGTGGTCACCACCACCAGGCACTTGAGCTGCTCGTGCGGGTCGAGTTGGGCGTTGATGCTTTCCAGGTGCTGCGTCAGGGAAGTGACCAGTTCGGCCTGGCCGATCGGGTTCGCCGCCCGGGCCACTGCCTCGGCGTTCAGCATCACAATGCCCAGCGGCTGGCCCAGGTTGGCACCGGTCACCACGCAGGCTTCCACCGCGTCGTGCATCACCAGCTTGTCTTCAATCGGCGCCGGCGCCACGTACTTGCCCTTGCTGGTTTTGAACAGGTCTTTGACGCGGCCGGTGATGTGCAGGTTGCCCTGCGCGTCCACAAAGCCCTTGTCGCCGGTGCGCAACCAGCCATCGGCGGTCGTGACCTCGCTTGTGAGCGCCGGTTCTTTGTAGTAGCCCAGCATCAGCGCTGGGCTCGTCATCTGGATTTCGCCGGTGGGGCCATCAATGCGCGCCGTCACCCCGTCGTAGGTCGGGCCGACCGTGCCCTGCTGGTTTTGACCGGGCACGGTCAGGTGCGACACGGCCAGGTTTTCGGTCATGCCATAGCCTTCGTTGATCGGCAGGCCAAGCTGGCGAAACCAGGCCAGCAAGGCCACCGGCATGGGCGCGGCGCCACCAGCGGCAAAACGGCATTGGTCCAGCCCCAGCGCCTTTTTAATCTTGCGCCGCACCAAGCCGCCAATCAGGGGGATGGAGAGCAGGCGGCTGAGTTTTTCAGCGGGCATCTTGTGGTGCACGCCCTGCTGGAACTTGACCCACAGCCGCGGCACCGAAAAGAAGATGGTCGGGCGCGCCCGTTGCAGGTCGGTCGTAAAAGTTTCCAGCGACTCGGCAAAAAAAACATGAAAACTGGTGCGCAGCCAGCCGTGCTCCACCAGCACCCGCTCCACCACATGCGCCAGCGGCAGGTAGGACAGCATGCGGTCTTGATCGGACATCGCCACGCGCTTGAGGGCGCTGTCCATCGCCCAGGCAAAGTTGCCAAAGCTGTGCATCACGCCCTTCGGGTTGCCGGTGGTGCCGGATGTATAGATCAGGGTGGCCAACTCGTCTTCACCGCGCAGCACCTCGCCCGGCAAGGGCGCATTCAGCGCGCAGATGGCGCCCCAGCCCTCGTAGTTTTTAAGCGCATCCGGTGGCGACAGCGGGTAGCTGATGCAGGGCATATCAGCCGGAATCCCCGGCTTCATGCCATCCCAATCGTCGAGCTTGCCGACAAAGCAGGCCCGTGCTTCACTGTGGACCAAGATCTGCTTGACCGTGCCCGACGCCAGCGTGGGGTACAGCGGCACCGAGACAAAACCGGCCATCCAGATGGCCAGGTCGCTCATCAGCCACCAGGCGCAATTTTTGGACAGAATCGCCACCTTGTCCCCCGGCGCCCAGCCTTGCGACTGGAGGTGCGTGGCCATGCGGCGCACCTGCTCGCCAACCTGCGCCCAGGTGAAGTTCTGGATCACGCCCTCGCCCATTGGCTGGGTCAGGGCGATGCGGCCCGGGGTGGTTTTCTCCCAGTGGTACAGGCGCTGCAGGGCCAGCAGATCAGCAGAAACTTGGCTCATGAAACGGACTCCTTGTGATGAACCCCATGAACGTAGCGAACGTCGTCACCTGTCGGTTGATGCTGCGCTAACCCGGCCTACAGGCTGCTTTCTATTGGGCTAGAGTTTGGTGAAATCAGGCTTGCGTTTCGTCATGAACGCATTGAACGCCTCCTGGGCGGCGGGCTCACTCAGCATGCGGGCAAAGACGGTGCCTTCGTCCACGATGCGCTCGGCCACCAGGCTGGCCTGGCCTTTGCGCATCAGGCGCTTGGGCTCGATCAGCGCGCTCCCTGGCTTGGCGACCAGCCGCTGGGCCTGGCGCTGCGCCAGGGCGGCCGCTTCGGTCGGCGGCACGATGCGGCTGATGAGCCCCATCTCCAGCGCGGCTTCGGCCAGAAACGGGTCGCCCAGCAACAGCGCCTCGGCCGCGCGGCCATAGCCCATCAACTGCGGCGCCAGCAAGCTCGACGCCGCCTCGGGGCACAGACCCAGGTTGACGAAGGGCATGGAGAACTGCGCGTTGTCACCGGCATACACCAGATCGCAATGGAACAGCATGGTGGTGCCGATGCCCACCGCCGGGCCACACACCGCCGCCAACACCGGTTTGTGAAAGGTGCTGATCGCGCGCATGAAACGGAACACCGGCACGTCTTGCGTGGTGGGCGGCGCTTTGAGAAAGTCGCCAATGTCGTTGCCGGCGCTGAAGATCGTCTCGTGACCCTGGAACACCACGGCCCGCACGGCGTCATCGGCGGCGGCCAGCCCCAAGGCATCGGCCATGGCGGCGTACATCGCGCTGGTCAGCGAGTTTTTTTTGTCCAACCGGTTGATGGTGATGGTCATCACGCCCGCGCTGGTGTCGACAAGGATGTCAGTCATGTTGTGTTCTCAATGAAAGGAAAAAATGAAGCCCGGCAGACACCGGGATGACAAACCAACAGGATAACAAGCTCAGGCCCGGGTCTTACACCCGCTCAAAAATACCCGCCGCGCCCTGCCCCATGCCCACGCACATCGAGACCATGCTGTACTTCAAATTATTGCGGTGCAACGCGTGAATGGCGGTGGCGGCGCGA
>CAJAFJ010000171.1 GCA_903938955.1 uncultured beta proteobacterium
CGGTGCTTGAGGCCATGTTGAGCGCAGGGCCCATGCCGCAGCCACAGGATTTGTAGCCCGTGCCCAGTTTCTCGGTTTTGTCATCCAGGCCTGCCATTTTCCAGAAGCGCAACTCGGCCGCGTGGGTGCCGCTTTTGTCGCCGCGCGAGATGAATGAGGTGTTGGCAGCGGACAACTTCTTGAGCGCTTCGACGATGTCTTTGCCCTTGGTTTTGGCGGGGTCCGCTGCCGGGCCGATCAGCACAAAGTCGTTGTACATCACGGGATAGCGTTTGACGGCAAAGCCCTCGGCCACGATTTTTTCTTCGGCCACCTGGTCGTGCACAAACAGCACGTCGGCGTCGCCGCGACGACCCATGTCCAGCGCCTGGCCGGTGCCCAGCGCCACCACTTTGACCTCCAGGCCGCTGGTCTTTTTGAACTCCGGCAGCAAGTAGGCAAACAGGCCCGACTGCTCGGTCGACGTGGTGGATGCCACCACGATGGACTGCGCCTGCGCGGCCAGGGGGGCCGCAAAAATCAGCGCTGCAATGCCACTCGCGATAGGGGACAGAGTCGCAAAAAGTTTGACGTTTTTCATACAAGTTCACCTTTGAGAAATAAATGGGCCGCCGGATACTGGCTTTGCAGCAGCGGCCCGTTAAAGAAATCGTTCACCGGCAAATCAGCCAGCACACGGCCGTGCTCCAGGTAAATCACCCGGTTCGCCAGACGCTTGACTTGACCGAGGTTGTGGCTGGCAAAAATGAGCGTCATGGCGGAACCGGGAAAACCGCTGATGGCCACCGACGTGGCATCGCCCCCTTGCGTCGGGTTGGAAAATTCCTCAATCAGCGCTTCCACTTCCCGCTTGGCATGCGGGTCCAAACTCGCAGTGGGTTCGTCCAGCAACAGCACTTGTGGGCTCAACGCCCAGGCTCTCGCCAGTGCCACGCGCTGCTGTTGCCCACCCGACAGCTTGCGGGCATTGCGCCCAGCCAGCGCACTCAAACCGACCCGGGCCAGTGACGCCAGCGCCAGCACTTTGGCCTCGCCCCAGGGCGTGCCGCGCAGCCACAGCCCCAGCGCGATATTGCTCTGCACCGACATGCGCATCAAATGGGGCCGTTGGAACAGCATCGCCTGCTGCAGGCCCGGCGCCCGCGTCACCAGCCCGGCCGTGGGCGCGGCCAAGCCATGCAGCAAGCGCAGCAGCGTGCTTTTGCCGCAACCGTTGGCACCAATCAGCGCCACCCGCTCACCGGGGTGAATCGACAGCGACACCCCGGTCAAGGCGCGCACTGCCGAGGCCGGACGGCCAAAATGCACATTCGCGCCAGCGACCTGAAACAGCGGCGTCACCGGCTCGCCTCCACCGTGCGCACCATGACGGGGTGATCCACACCCCGCACGCCGTCATGCGTGGGCTCGCCCCGCCAATCACGGCTGCTGTCGCTGCTCTCGGCGCGCTCGCGCCAGCGCCGCACCAGGGCAATCAGCACATTGAGCAACAGCACCACAGCCAGCAAAATCAGCCCCAGGCCCAGCGCCAGCGGCAGGTCGCCCTTGCTGGTTTCCAGCGCGATGGCCGTCGCCATGACGCGGGTAAAACCGTCGATATTGCCGCCCACAATCATCACCGCGCCGACCTCAGAGATGGCCCGGCCAAAGGAAGCGATCAGCACCGTGAGCAAGGCATAACGCTCGTCCCAGGCCAGCAGCAGGCTGCGCATAAAAGGCCGTGCGCCCAGCGAGCGCAGTTGCTCGCCCTGCACACTCTCAGCGTCTTCCACAGCTTGGCGGGTCAGGGCCGTAACCACCGGCAGCACCAGCAGGGCCTGCGCCAGCACCATGGCCTTGAAACTGAACAGCCAG
>CAJAFJ010000172.1 GCA_903938955.1 uncultured beta proteobacterium
ATTTTCGTCGGCTCCTTCTCAGTGTTTGTGGCAAATGCGTGAATCGGGCCGAAATTTTGTGGCGCGCCATGCGTGATGAGCACAATGGCCGCCTGAGCATCCTGTGATGATGGCATTCGACTGTGTCGAAATTGCGGGGCAAATGTATCGAATGTTTGCAAGCACGCTGACCGGGAGGCGGCGCCCTAAAATGAAAACACACGTCACCGTCTGAACCCCATGCCCTCCCATTCCCCCACCGATCCCCAGCAAACCCATTACCGGCATGAGCTGCTCCGTGCGGGGCTGGACCGGCTCGACCAGGGCCTGACCGTGATCGACGGCAACCTGAACATCGTGGCCTGGAACAAGGCTTTTTTGCAGCTGCTGGACTTTCCGGAAGAGATGGCGTTTGTCGGGGCCAAGTTCGAGTCCTTTATCCGTTTCAATGCCGAGCGCGGTGAATACGGCCCTGGTGACGCTGACGAGCAGGTGGCCGAACGCATGCGGCTGGCCAGCAGCTTTACGCCGCATTACACCGAGCGCGACCGCCCGGGGGGCCAGATTCTGGCAGTGCGCGGCGAGCCCCTGCCCAACAACGGTTTTGTGACCCTGTACACCGACATCACCGCCAGCAGGCGTTACCAGCAGCAAATCCAGCAGCAAAACGCCGAGCTGGAAAGCCATGTGGCCGAGCGCACCACCGAGTTGCAGGCCACCAATGAGCGCCTTGTGATGGCCGATGCCGCCAACCAGCGCATGACCGAGGCGCTGCGCCGCAGCGAAGAAAACCTGCGCCTGATCACCGACACCGTGCCCGCGTTGATTGCCTACTTTGACAAAGATGAAATCTACCGTTACGTCAACAAAGGCTACGCTGACTGGTTTGGCTTCGCCAAAGAAGAGATGCTGGGGCGCACCATTCTGGAGGTCGTGACCGACGAGCTGTATGACGACATTTCGCGCTACGTCAAACAAGCCTTGGAGGGCGAAAACGTCAGCTACGAATACGCCATCCACCGCCCCGGAGGCCGTGTGGTATACGCCCGCAGCGAACTGGTGCCCGAGCTGGACGCCCAGGGCCATGTGATCGGCTGTTTTGTGCTGTCGGTGAATATCTCCGACCTCAAAAATGCGCAGGCCGCCTTGGTGCATGCACAAAAAATGGAGGCGGTGGGCCAACTCACCGGCGGGCTGGCGCATGACTTCAACAACCTGCTGACGGTCGTCATAGGCAACCTGGTCACCCTGCACGAACGCTACCCGGACGACCCCGACATTGGTGAATTTGTGGTGCCTGCCCTGAAGGCCTCACGCCGGGGGGCGGCGCTGATCAAGCGGTTGCTGGCGTTTGCCCGCAAGCAGCCCCTGACACCACGGCGCGTGAACATTTGCGAACTGGTGGCCGACAACCTGATCCTGCTCAAGCGCACGCTGCCCGCGCCCGTCAACCTGACCATCGCGCCCATGGACGTGCCGCTGTTCGCCATGACCGATGCCCAGCAGCTTGAAAACGCCTTGCTCAACCTGGCACTGAATGCCCGCGACGCCATGCCCGATGGCGGCGATCTGACGATCCGGGTCACCCGCCTGACGCTGGATGCGGGCAAAGTGGCTGATTTCGATGTCACCCCGGGCGACTACGTGGCCCTGACCGTGTCCGACACCGGCACCGGCATGGACAACGCCACCCAGGCGCGGGCGTTTGAGCCTTTTTTCACCACCAAGCGGTTTGGTTCTGGCAGTGGCCTGGGCCTGTCCATGATTTACGGCTTTGCCAAACAGTCGGGTGGCGGCATCCGTATTCAGAGTGTGCTGGGCAAGGGCTGCGTGGTGACCCTGGTGTTGCCCTGCACCAGCGATACCCTGGAGGCTGAGCCGCAGGGTGGCGTGCAATCCAAGCCCAGCCGCCCCGCCTCTGATCGCCCGCTGGTGTTGCTGGTCGAAGACGACCCCGACGTGCGGCGCGTCATCCGGCTGCAGCTGGTGGGCCTGGGCTACCCGGTGATCGAAGCCGACCATGCCGCAGACGCTTTGCTGCTGCTGGCCAGCGTGCCCGCGGTGGGTATTTTGATTTCGGACCTGCTCATGCCCGGCGGCAAGGACGGGCGCACCCTGTGCCTGGAGGCCAGCCAGAGCGCCCCGCATGTGAAGGCCTTGCTGATGAGCGGTTACGCCGAAGGGGATGCCACGGCCCAATTGGGGGCGCCATCGCCGCAACTGCTTAAAAAGCCATTTACCGAGTTGGAATTGCGCCAGGCGCTGGAAGGTTTGACATCATGAGCGCTGAATTGTTTCAAGCCCTCGAGGGGCCGCGCAGCATCTACGTGCTCGACGACGACCCCGACATTTGCCGACTGGTCAGCAGCACCTTGCGCGAGTTTGGTTTCAAGACCACCGAGTGCCACAACGCCGCTGCCCTGCGCCGCCTCATGCTGGAACAGGTGCCGGACTTGTGCATCGTGGACCTCGGCCTGCCCGACGCCGACGGCATGGACGTCGTGCGCGAGCTGCAGGCGCGTTACGCCTGCGGGGTGATGGTGCTGACCGGGCGCGGTTACCTGAGCGACCGGGTCATGGGGCTGGAACTGGGGGCCGATGACTACGTGGTGAAACCGTTTGAGCCGCGGGAACTGGTGGCACGCGTGCGCAGCATCTTGCGCCGCCGCGACAAGAACGCCGCCGCATCGCCGGTACGCTCCCAGATCGCCGAGTTTGGTGGCTGGCGTTTTCTGGCCGACTCCAACCGGCTGTCATCCCCGGGCGGCCAGGAATGGACACTGAGCGCCGGTGAGTCGCGCATGCTGCTGCTGTTTCTGCAACGCCCCAACCGCATTCTGGACCGCGAACAACTGTGCGGCGACCGCGACCTGTCGCCAATGGACCGGGGTGTCGACGTGCGCATCTCCCGGCTCAGGCGCAAGCTGGAGTCCGATCCGCAACACCCCAAAACCATTCGTACCGTGTACGGCGCCGGGTATTTGCTGGCGACCGAGGTGCGCTGGGTTGAGCGACCGTGACATCTTCCGTGGCCTGGTGCCGCTTGCTTTTCCTGTTAGCGCCGTTATATGGGTTGGAGTGATTCAGACCGCCCACTTGATGCCAAAAAAGCGCAACATAGGGTTTGGATCGCCATTCCGTTGGGGAATGTGTTGAACCCTTGCTTTAACAGGAGCTCGCCATGAATACAACTGAAAATCCCGTTGAAGAGCCGCATGTCGCATGCGCGGTGTGTCTCAAGGAAGTGCCGATATCCGAAGCGGTCGTACCTGAAGCGACGGACTACTTTGTGTACTTTTGCGGTGTGGGGTGTTTTGAAAAGTGGCAGGGCCAGCGCGAAATGCCCGCCGACCCAACGCCCAAAACGGGCGTTTGACAGGCGTTTCCCCTCTTGCGGTCAAGCCAGGGTGCTGGGGATTTTCGACGCGGGGGCGCCCCCAGTGCGCAGGGTCAATCCACCGGCCTGGCGCTTTTGCTCACCCAGGGCGGGTTTGAGGCTGTGGGTTGCGTAGCGGGTGCGCAAATCCTGCACCACTTGTGTCAAGCGCGGGGCATCTTCAATTTTGTGGGCGTATTTGTGCAGCACCAGGTGCGCTGTTTCAATCAGCTTGCCACTCAGTGTTTCGTTGCCGTGCAGGATGAGGTCGTTGACCGCCCCTTCAGGGTTGCCTTGCATGCTGATCAACATGGCGTGCTCGGCGAGCTTCATGATGCGGGTGTAGGCGCCCCGCACGGTGATGGCATAGGGTTCGTGGGCCGCCGCCGCGCCCGCCAGGAGTTCCGTCATGGAGCGGTTGGTGCAGAAACGCATGCTCACGGTTTCTACGACCGATTCCACTTCTTCCAGTTGAATCGCTTTACACGCCAGTTGCGCCATCAATGACAGAAAATTGGAGGCAGATTCAAAATCGAACTCAGGCGTTTTGACCGCTTGGGCCATGGCCCGAATGGCGTTGAGTGCCTCTGCAAACTGGTGGTTCTGGATGGACGACAAGACCTCAACCACCTGGGCCAGGCGTTGATGGCGTGCGCTCTTCGGGTTTCGTTCGATCAGCCGCAAGAAATCATCCCGGCAGCGCTGCAAGCCTTTGCGGTCGCCATTTTCAAGGCGGGTGAAGGCCAGCAGCACCAGCGACTGGCAGTCGAACATTTTGGAGTCGAGCCCCAGCCGGGCGGTGCGGTCGAGAATTTTCTCGGCCTCCACCCGGTCGCCGGAGTAGTAGGTCATCATGCCCAGGTTCTGCAAGCGGCTGATGGAGGCCGGGGTCAGTTCGCTGGCCATTTTGTAGGTGGCCAGCGCACGGTCAAATTTGCCCAGCTCAAATTGGGCGCGCCCCATCACGTCGTAGGCATCGGCGTAGGTGGGATCTTCGTGAATCAGGTTTTCCAGCGTGGTGCTGGCCTTGGCGACCTGGCCTTCGTCCAGCAGCGAGCGGGCCACGCCCAGCTTGGCCCAGGGCAGGGTTTTAGCCGCGACCACGGCTTCGTACAGGGCTTGTGCCTGCGCACATTTACCGGTGCGCAGCAGCAACTCGGCCCCGACGCGGGCGGCATACAGCCAAAACCGGCCGCGTGTTTCAAACCGGTGCAGGCAGAGGGCGGCCGCGTTTTCAAAGTCTTCGGCCTCGATGGCGGTAAAAATTTCTGCCAGCGAGATTTTCCGAATCCGGGCCTGGCGCAGCCGGTCGCCCAGCTGGGTGGCTTTGTGCGGTTTGAGCAAATAGCCGTCCAGTGCCGATTCGGCCGCCTCGGCGACCTTGGCGTAGGTGGCCTCGCCCGTGATCATGATGAAGACGGTGGAGAAGGGCAGCAGCTGGTTGCGCCGCAAATCATCCAGCAGGTCCTGCCCCGACGTGATTTCATTGGCGAAATGAAGCTCGCACAAAACCAGGTCAAACGTGCGGTACTCCAGCTGGCGCCGCGCATCGGCCAGCCGTGAACTTTGCACGATCGTCCCCATGCCGAAGTCGCGCAACTGCGACACCAAAATGGAGCGCGAGGTCGGGTTGCTGTCAATCACCAGCGCCAGCGAACTGGACAGGTCGTCTTCAAGCAGTGCCATCAGCGTCGTTTCATCCGCAAGGCGGTAGCAGGGGCTAAGTACAAAATGGGATCACCTCGGGTCTTTTTATTCACAAAATAATAGCACTACGCCGCCCCGCTGGCGCGGCTAGCTGCCCTTGTTGGCTGCGGCGTTGTGCGCCGTCTCCGCCACCGCCAGCGCCGTCATGTTGACCACGCGCCGCACCGTGGCGGAGGCGGTCAGCACATGGGCCGAAGCGGCAGCGCCGAGCAGAATCGGGCCCACGGTCACGCCATTGCCACCGGTGACTTTGAGCACGTTGAACAGGATGTTGGCGGCGTCCAGGTTGGGGCAGATCAGGATGTTGGCTTCGCCCTTGAGCTTGTTGTCCATCAGCGCGATATGGCGCATTTCTTCCGACATGGCCGCATCGCCTTGCAACTCGCCGTCGCATTCCACGTCGGGTGCCATCTCGCAAAACAGCTCGTGTGCCAAGCGCATCTTGACCGCCGACTTGCGGTTGGACGAGCCATACATCGAGTGCGAGAGAAACGCCACTTTGGGTGGCAGACCAAAGCGCTTGACTTCATCCGCCGCCATCACGGCAATGCTGGCGAGCTGGGCGGCATCCGGGTCTTCGTTGACGAAGGTGTCGGCAATGAACAGGGTGCGCTCGTCGAGCATCAAGGCGTTTAAGGTGGCCATGCCGGAGGCGCCTTTTTTGACGCCAATGATGTCCTTGATGTGTTCCAGGTGGGTGTCAAACCGGCCCAGCAGCCCGCACAGCACGGCATCGGCATCGCCGAGCTTGAGCATCAGCGCGGCAATGGTGGTGTTGGAGCGGCGCACGGCCGCCTTGGCGGCGTCAATCGACACGCCACGGCGGCCCATCAGGCGGTGGTAGGCCTCCCAGTATTGGCGGAAACGGGCGTCGTCTTCGGGGTTGACGCATTCCACGTCCACGCCCAGGCGGATGCGCAGACCGGCTTTCAGGATGCGCGCCTCGATCACGGCCGGGCGGCCGATCAGGATTGGGTGCGCCAGGTCTTCGTCCACCGCCACTTGGGCGGCGCGCAGCACGCGCTCGTCTTCGCCCTCGGCGTAGGCGACGCGTTTGGATTCCTTGGCCACGGCCTTGGCGGCCGAAAACACCGGGCGCATGATCATGCCGGTTTGGTAGACACAGCGCGACAACTGCTGGCGGTAGGCGTCCATGTCCTTGATCGGGCGCACGGCCACGCCGGATTCCTCGGCCGCTTTGGCCACGGCCGGGGCAATGCGCATGATCAGGCGCGAGTCAAACGGGGTGGGGATCAGGTAGTCCGGGCCAAACACCAGCTCTTTACCGGCGTAGGCGGTGGCGACTTCTTCGCTGATGTCGGCCTTGGCCAGGTCGGCAATCTGGCGCACACAGGCCAGTTTCATGGCTTCGGTGATTTTGGTGGCGCCGCAGTCCAGCGCGCCCCGGAAAATGTACGGGAAGCACAGCACATTGTTGACCTGGTTCGGGTAGTCCGAGCGGCCGGTGGCAATGATGCAATCGGGCCGCACGGCCTTGGCCAACTCGGGCCGAATTTCAGGCTCGGGGTTGGCCAGCGCCAAAATAATCGGCGCGCGCGCCATGGTGATGACCATGTCCTGCGTCAGCACGCCCGCAGCGGAACAGCCCAGGAACACGTCGGCGCCGTTGACCACGTCGGCCAGCGAGCGCAGTTCGCTTTTCTGGGCGAAACGGGCTTTGGATTCGTCAAAACCGCCGGGGCGGCCTTCGTAAATCAGGCCTTTGGAGTCACACACAAACACGTTTTTGCGCAACACGCCCAGGCCGACCATTACATCCAGGCACGCCAATGCCGCGGCGCCAGCACCTGAGACCGCGATCTTGACCGCGTCAATTTTCTTGCCCACCAGCTCCAACCCGTTGAGCAGGGCGGCGCTGGAGATGATGGCGGTGCCGTGCTGGTCGTCGTGGAACACCGGGATCTTCATGCGCTCGCGCAGCTTGGCCTCGATATAGAAGCACTCCGGCGCCTTGATGTCTTCGAGGTTGATGCCGCCGAAAGTCGGCTCCATGGCCGCGATCATGTCGATCAGCTTGTCGG
>CAJAFJ010000173.1 GCA_903938955.1 uncultured beta proteobacterium
GGTATCAGCGCCACCCAAAATCACGATGGCCGCCCCGGCAAAGCCCAGCAGCGCCGCCACCAGATGCACCGCCCGCAGCCGCAGGCCGATCAGCAACACCGGCGCCAGCACCACCATCAGCAAAGGCCACAGGTAGTTCACCAGATTGGCCTGCACCGGCGGCGCATGGCGCAAGGCCAGAAACAGCAGAAAGTGAAAACCAAACAGGCCATAAATGCCCAGAGCCAGCGTCGGTAACGGCACTTTCCAGCGCGACAGCTGAAAGTTGGACAGCGGCAACGCCACCAGGCTACCGACCAGCAGCGCCAGGCCGGTCAACAAAAACGGCGGCACATGGCGCAAGGCCACGCCTAAGGCCGCCAGCGTCGCCCACAGGGCAATCGCACCCAGCGCCAACAAGTTGGCCGACATCAGGGGCGCTGGTCCGTAGAGGGACGCGCCCACAGGTTGATGCCGCCGTCCACCGCGTGCTGGTCAATGGCGGCCAGCTCGTCGGCAGAAAACTGCAGGTTCGCCAGCGCGCCGACCAGTTCGGTGATTTGCGCCGGGCGGCTGGCGCCGATCAGGGCTGAGGTCACGCGCGGGTTACGCAGTACCCAGGCGGTGGCCATTTGGGCCAGGCTTTGGCCGCGGGCCTGGGCAATGTCGTTGAGGCCACGCACATGCGTGAGGTTTTGCTCGCTCAAATGCTCCGCCTTGAGCGAGCCGCCGCCGGGGCGGTTGATGCGGGCATCGTCGGGAATGCCGCTCAGGTATTTGTCGGTGAGCAGGCCCTGCGCCAGCGCGCTGAAGGCGATGCAACCCATGCCGGTGTCATCGAGCGCGTCCAGCAGGTCTTCTTCAATCCAGCGGTTCAGCAGGCTGTAGGACGGCTGATGAATCAACGGCGCCACGCCCATGCTGCGGAGCAAGGCAGTGGCCTCGCGGGTTTTGGCGGCCGAATAACTGCTGATGCCGACATACAGCGCCTTGCCTTGTTGCACCGCGCTGGCTAGGGCACCGCAGGTTTCTTCCAGCGGCGTGTCAGCGTCGAAGCGGTGCGAGTAAAAAATATCGACGTAATCCAGACCCAGGCGCTTCAGGCTCTGGTCCAGGCTGGCCAGCACATATTTGCGCGAACCGCCGCCCGAGCCATACGGGCCGGGCCACATGTCCCAACCGGCTTTGCTGGAGATGATGAGTTCGTCGCGGTAGGGTTTGAAGTCGCGCCGCAGGTGCTCGCCAAAGTTGGTCTCGGCGCTGCCGTAGGGCGGGCCGTAGTTGTTGGCCAAATCAAAATGGGTGATGCCGAGGTCAAACGCGGTGCGCAGCATGGCGCGCTGGGTGGCCATTGGCGTGGCGTCACCAAAGTTGTGCCACAGCCCGAGCGACACGGCCGGCAATTTGAGCCCGCTGCGCCCGCAGCTGCGGTAGGGCATGGTGGCGTAGCGGTTGGGGTTGGCTTGGTAGGTCATGGCATCGATTATCCACAGCGATGCCGTTTCGATGTGCTGCCAGCACAACCCTGAAATTCAAAAACCTACGCTGTTGGCGGCGGCAGTTTCAGGCCAATGGTTTTGACGACACCATCGACCATCGTGCGCACACTGAGCTCGGCACGGTCCAGCGCCACCTGATCGCCCACCACGACGGGCCGCTTGATGGCGTGGGTCAGCCAAGCATCGACGCACAGATGGGCATTGGGCGGCGCCAGCAGATCGTAAAAGTCGCAGAGATCCGCCACCTTGGTATTGGCTTGAAGGGTAAAGTCGCCAAATGTGGCGCGCACGGCCAAGGTGTCGTTTTTATCCGGCAACACCACGCCCATTCGGTGCGCAAACCAGCCGATCGTGCCACCTTGCAGCAGCAGCGAAGTCAGCACCACCACAAAAGCCACGTTAAAGATCATCCGTGCCTCGGGCAAGTTGGCCATGAATGGAAAGATCGCCAGCACAATCGGCACCGCCCCGCGAAGCCCAACCCAGGCGATGTAAGTAATTTCTTTCGGCTTGAAGCGCAAGGGCGCCAGGCACAAGGCCACCGCCAGTGGCCTGGCCACGAACATCAGCACGGCGGCCACGCCCAGCGCCGACCAGGCAAATCCGACAATCTCCGAGGGCGTCACCAGCAAACCGAGCAGCACGAACATCAAGGCTTGGGACAGCCATGCGTAGCCATCCAGCGCGGACAGTGCCGAGTGAACGATGCTGGGCACGCGTCGGTTCAAGGCAATGCCAAACAAATACACGGCCAAAAACCCCGACCCGCCAACCCAGGTGGTCAAGGCGAAGGTAGCCAAGCCTGCCGTCGCCAGCAACAAGGCCATGATGGCCCCAGACCCCTCCAACCGGTGGACGCGGGGCAAAAACAAGGCCAGAGCCCGCCCCAAGCCCAGGCCCAAGAGCGCGCCCCAGACAAACTGCTCTGCCAGCGACGCCGCGATGGCGCTGACAGACAGAACGGCCGAGGTACCAGTGGCAGTGGCTGTGGCCAGACCGATCAGGGTGAGCGTCAGATAAACCGCCATTGGGTCGTTCATGCCTGACTCAATCTCCAGTGTGGTGGCGACCCGCTCGCTCAATTGCACGCCCGAGGTTTTTAACAATGAAAAGACAGCGGCGGCATCGGTGGAGCCGACGATGGCGCCCAGCAGCAGGGCACTCGTCCAGCTGAGTTGGAGCAGATAAACAGCGGCGACGGCGGTGAAGCCGGCCGTCAGCAAGACGCCCAGCGACGCGAGCACCAGGGCCGGTCTTAAGCCGGTGCGAAATCGCGGGTAATCGGTTCGCAATCCGCCGTCGAGCAAAATAATGACGAGGGCAATGTTGCCGACCCAGAAGCTGAGGCGGTAGTCGCTGAAGTCCAGCCCGCCCGGCCCATCGATGCCTGCCAACATGCCGGTGACCAAAAAAGCCAGTAAAA
>CAJAFJ010000174.1 GCA_903938955.1 uncultured beta proteobacterium
AACCCGAGGCGCAAAAACGGTTGACCGTGATGCCGCCCACGCTGGTCGGCAAGCCCGCCAGCACCGCACCAATGCGCGCGATGTTCAGGCCCTGCTGGCCTTCCGGTATGGCGCAGCCGCAAATCACATCTTCGATCATGTGGCGGTCCAGCGACGGCACTTGCGCCAGCGCCGCGTGCAAGACCTTGACCAGCAAGTCGTCCGGGCGCGTGTTGCGGAAAAACCCGCGGTGCGAGCGCCCGATGGGGCTGCGCGTGGCGGCAACGATGTAGGCTTCTTGAATTTGTTTCATATCAGTCTCTTGATCAGTTATTAATTTCTGACAGGCTTGCCCGTTGACATCATTCCCATGATCCGCTCTTGGGTCTTGGGGTGCACCAGCAGTTCACAGAAGGCCCGGCGCTCCAGCGTCATCAGATACTCCTCGCTCACCAAACTGCCCGCATCCACATCGCCGCCGCAAACCACATGGGCAATCAGGCTGGCAATATGGAAGTCGTGTGCGCTGATGAAGCCGCCGTCGCGCATATTGACCAGCGAGCCTTTGATGGTCGCCACGCCACTGCGCCCGGCCACAGCAAACAGACGTTTGTGCGGGGCGCGGTAGCCACTGGCAAACAGGGCTTTGGCCTCGTTCAGCGCGACAAACAGCAACTCGTCCTTGTGCGGCACGACCACGTCGCCCTCCAGCAAGTAGCCGAGTTTGCGCGACTCCAGCGCGCTGGTGCCGACCTTGGCCATCGCGGCGGTCGTGAAGCCTTCGGTCAGGAACGCCAGCAAATCCTTGCCGGTCGATGCGGCGGCATTTTCCGCTGCACGGCGCGCAATGTAAGTCAGGCCACCGGCGCCAGGCACCAGGCCCACCCCCACTTCTACCAGGCCGATATAGCTTTCCATCGCCGCCACGCGCCGGGCTGAATGCACGGCCAATTCACAGCCGCCGCCCAGCGCCAGTCCGCGCACGGCAGACACCACCGGCACGCTGGCGTAACGCAGCTTCAGCATGGCTTGCTGCATCTCGGCTTCAAAACCGTCGATCGCCTGAATGCCTGCAGCGGCAAAGCCCGTCAGCACCGATTCCAGGTCCGCCCCGGCGGAGAACATCTCGCCCGGTGACCAGATCACCAGGCCGTTGAAGTCGGCCTCGGCCAGGGTCAGCGCCTGCATCAGCCCTTCGACCACATCAGGACTGAGGATGTGCATCTTGGTCTTGATACTGGCAATCAGCACCTCGTCGTCCAGCGTCCACAGGCGAACGGCGGCGTCTTCATGCAGCGTTTTACCCGCCACTTCGGCCTGAGGCGCCTGGGCACCCAGCACGCTCTCGGGAAAGTGCTGGCGCGCATACACCGGCAGGCGGCGCGGTGGCACAAATTGCTGCGTGGTCGGGTTCCACGAGCCCTGCGGCGTGTGCACGCCACCGGCATCGGCCACCGGGCCTTTGAAGACCCAGTCCGGCAACGGCGCTTGGCACAGCGCCTTGCCCGCGTCGATGTCTTGCTGAACCATGTTGGCCACGGTCAACCAACCGGCTTCCTGCCAGAGTTCAAACGGGCCCTGCTTCATGCCAAAGCCCCAACGCATGCAAAAGTCCACGTCGCGGGCGTTGTCGGCAATGTCAGCCAGATGCACTGCGGCGTAGTGGAAGCTGTTGCGCAAAATCGCCCACAGAAACTGGCCCTGCGCACCTTCACTGTTGCGCAGCAAGGTGAGCCGTTCGGCGGCGGGTTTTTTCAGCATGCGGCCATAGACCTCATCGCCTTTTTCGCCGCCGGGCACGTATTCTTTTGACGCCGGATCGAAACGCAGTATGTCGCGACCTTGCTTTTTAAAGAAACCGGCCTTGGCTTTCTGGCCCAGGTGGCCCATCTCAAGCAAAGTCTTGAGTACCTCGGGCGTGGCATAGCTGGCGTAAAACGGATCGCGCTCCAGCGTCAAGGTGTCCTGCAGCGTCTTGATGACGTGCGCCATGGTGTCGAGCCCCACCACGTCGGCAGTGCGGAAGGTGCCGGAGCTGGCGCGGCCCAGCTTCTTGCCGGTCAGGTCGTCCACCACGTCATAGCTCAGGCCAAAATTCTCCACCTCTTTCATGATTGACAACATGCCCGCCACACCGACACGGTTGGCGATAAAGTTGGGCGAATCCTTGGCCCGCACCACGCCCTTGCCCAGTGCGCTGGTGACAAAGGCTTCCAGATCGTCCAGAATTTGCGGCTGCGTGGTGGGCGTGTTGATCAGCTCCACCAGCATCATGTAACGCGGCGGGTTGAAGAAGTGAATGCCGCAAAAGCGCGGCTTGATGTCCTCGGGCAAAGCCTCGCTCAACCGGGTGATGGACAGGCCCGAGGTGTTGCTGGCAATGATGGCGTGTGGGGCCAAAAAGGGCGCGATCTTTTTGTAGAGGTCGAGCTTCCAGTCCATGCGCTCGGCAATTGCCTCGATCACCAGATCGCAGTCTTTGAGCCAATCCAGGTGCTCTTCGTAGTTGGCTTCTCTAATCAGCACGGCGTCTTCGGCCACACCGAGCGGAGCGGGCTTGAGTTTTTTCAGCCCGTCAATGGCGCGCGTGACGATGCCATTTTTTGGCCCCTCTTTGGCGGGCAGGTCAAACAGAATGACCGGCACTTTGACGTTGACCAGGTGCGCGGCAATTTGCGCCCCCATCACGCCGGCACCGAGCACAGCGACTTTTTTTACTTGAAAACGAGACATGGTTGATTCCTATCGTGTGAGTCAGCGGGCCGCGTTAAGCCAAGGCCGCGTCGGTGTCCATCAACACCTGGCTGCCGTTGCGGGCGGTGCGCATCAGGGTGGCGGTCTCGGGGAACAGCTTGGCAAAGTAGAAGCGTGCGGTTTGCAGCTTGGCGAGATAGAACTGATCGGTATTGCCGGCCGCGATTTCACGCAAGGCCACTTGCGCCATGCGGGCCCAGAAGTAGCCAAACACCAGGTGACCAGCAACACGCAAATAATCGACGGCAGCAGCCCCCACTTCGTCCGGGTTCTGCAGGCCTTTAAAACCGATCTCGGTGGTGAACTTGGTCATTTGGTCGCCCAGCATCGCGATCGGGTTGATGAACTCGGCCATC
>CAJAFJ010000175.1 GCA_903938955.1 uncultured beta proteobacterium
GATGTGGAAGCCTTGCGCGGCCTGACTTTGCTGGAATTTGGCACCGACTGGTGCGGCCATTGCCGCGCAGCGCAGCCCTTGATCGCGCAGGCTTTGGCCACGCCAACAAAGTGGCAGCACTTCAAAATCGAAGACGGCCCGGGCCATGCACTGGGCCGAAGCTACCGCGTCAAGCTCTGGCCCACACTGGTGCTGCTGCGTGATGGGCAGGAAGTAGCGCGCCTGGTGCGCCCCACGCAAGCTACTGACATCTCGGTCGCGCTGAACATCGCATGACAACACCCGCCGTGGCAGCGCGGCTCTTGCAGATCGAAGCCGCACTGCGCCCGCTGGCCGATGCGCTGCAGGCCGTGCCCATGCGCGCCTACATGCTTGACCAGTTTGCGTTTTTGGGCATCCGCGCCACCCCGCGCCGCCAGGCCCTGCGTGGCTTGCCCAAGCTGAATACCTGGACTGCTCCTGAGCTGCTGGCGCTGGCCGAAGCCTTGTGGGATCTGCCCGAGCGCGAATTCCATTACGTGGCGGTGGACCTGCTGGCCAAACACCCCCGGCAGCTTGACCTGGACAGCTTGCCGCGCTTGCTGCAACTGGTGCAGCGCCAATCATGGTGGGACACGGTGGATGGTCTGGCGGGTGTGGTGGGCGACATCTTGCTGCGGGCGCGGTCGGGCCAGGGTGATGTGCAGCGTCACATGGATAGGTGGCTGAGCCATTCGAACCTGTGGGTGCGCCGCGTGGCCATGCTGCACCAGCTGGGCTGGAAGACGCAGACCGACGAGGCGCGACTGTTTCGCTACGCACTGGCGTTGGCCCCCGAAACAGATTTCTTCATCCGAAAGGCCATAGGCTGGGCGTTACGCGACCACGCCCGTACTCGGCCCGATGCCGTGCGCGCTTTTTTGTCGCAGCATGCGCAGCGCCTGTCAGGCTTGACGCGCCGAGAGGCGGGAAAACATCTGGGCTGATCGGCTGCAGTTTGAGTCTTGCGATTGCCGGCGCTGACTGATAAACCAAAAACCGACAAAAAAGTTAGCCTCTCCGACTGCGGTCATCGGTGGAAGCCTCCAAGGTGCCCTCTGCTGACATTCAGACTGGTGAAATGCCAGCCCGATACCGGTCGTTGACACCATGAAAAGATGCCCGTCGAATTGACAGTGGAGTTCCATAAAGGAGCCCTTCATTTCACTTCGACTGAATCATATTGCGGACATTGGCGGCTGAAAAGTCTGAGACAGGTCTGCGATTCCGGTCTTAGAGATTTGCGATCTGCCTGTTCCATAGCAGCCGCTGGGAACGAGGGATTGACCGGCGGCTTTGAGGCGACCATTTCGTCAAAGTGGGCACCCGTCATCGACCCATAGCGGGTGCTCCCGGGTGGCAGCTTTCGGGCAGCAGAAAAAATTTCACCATCATGGTTCCCTGAAGCGGTCGCTCAAATGGCGGCATCAGAACCACATTGTTGACATTAGCGATTGAAATATCTGAGGCAGCAGTGCGGAAGTGGGTTTACAAAAGTTGATATTGCCAGTCCGGCATTGACATGAGTAGAACGACGGCCAGCTTTGCCGCCACGATCTCAATCAATCTGGTACCCAGACTCGGCACAGTGGAATTGTCAATTCTTTGTTGTGCTAAAAAAGTGAGTGATTGGTGGGGAGAGCTTGTCACGGGCAAGTCATCACGTTGCAGCTTTTGTGACGTAGCCAGGCCCCACTGCTGCGATGCCACCGCGACGAATGGCTACTGCACAGTACTTGAACTCGGGGATCTTGCCGAACGGGTCAAGCGCGGCATTGGTCATCAGATTTGCGGCTGCCTCGTAGTAGGCAAACGGAATAAACACGGCGCCTTTGGGGGTGCCATCGTCTTGGCGAACATGAATGGCGACCTCACCACGCCGTGACTGCACCGTGATGACATCGCCCGGCGTCAGCCCCAAGGCGGTGAGGTCGCTGCCACATAACGACGCAGTGGCTAGGGGTTCAATGGCATCCAGCACGGTGGCACGGCGCGTCATGCTGCCGGTGTGCCAGTGCTCAAGTTGCCGCCCGGTAATGAGCACAAAGGGGTAATCCGCATCCGGCCTCTCGTTGGCGGGAACAATGTCGGCAGGCACCAAACGCACTCGACCATCGGGCGTGTCGAAGCGGTCGATAAAGACCCTGGGTGCACCAGGATCAGTGGCACTCAAGCAGGGGTAGGTCACGCTCGGCTCACGCTGCAGCCGCTCCCACGTGATGCCCGAGATGGTGGCATGCATGGCTTGACGCATTTCTTCATAGACGGCATCCACACCATGGTGTTCACCCCCGTAATCCCATGACAGGCCCATGCGACTGGCGATTTGCTGGATGATCCATAGGTCAGGCTTTGCCTGGCCTGGCGGGTCGATGGCTTGTTTGCCCAGTTGCACCATGCGGTCGGTGTTGGTGACCGTGCCGGTTTTTTCTGGCCAGGCGGTGGCAGGCAACACCACATCGGCCAACCAGGCGGTTTCGGTCATGAAGATGTCCTGCACCACCAAATGTTCGAGCGATCCAAGCGCGTGGCGGGCATGGTTCAGGTCAGGGTCACTCATGGCCGGGTTCTCACCCATGATGTACATACCCCGAATCTTGTGCGGATCGCTGTCCGGCGCCAAGGCCTTGTGCATGATCTCCACCACGGTGTAACCAGGTTGGTTGTCGAGTTGTGTGCCCCAGAAATTCTCGAACCAGGCGTGGGCGGCCTTATCGGTCACGCGCTGGTAGTTGGGGAACATCATGGGGATCAAACCGGCGTCACTGGCGCCCTGCACGTTATTTTGTCCACGCAACGGATGCAGGCCGGAGCCGGGGTTGCCGATCTGGCCTGTCACGGTGACCAGTGCGATCAGGCAGCGGACGTTGTCAGTGCCATGCACATGCTGGCTCACACCCATGCCCCACAGAACCATAGCGCTTTTGGCGCTGGCGAACGCACGTGCCACTTCGCGCAGGGTCTGCGCAGGAATGCCGCAAATGGGCGCCATGGCCTCCGGGCTGTAGCCCTTGACGTTTTCTCGCAAGGCCTCAAAGTTGGTGGCTCGGGTACGGATGAACGCTTCGTCGGTCAAACCTTCTTCAATCACGGTGTGAATCAGCGCATTGAGCATGGCCACATCGGTGTCGGCCTTGAACTGCAGTGTGCGCCAGGCGTGTTTGCCAATGTCGGTCACGCGTGGGTCAGCCAGCACAATTTTGGCGCCATTTTGGGCCGCATTTTTCATCCAGCTGGCAGCCACGGGGTGGTTCGATGTGGGGTTGGAGCCGATGACAAAAATCAGGTCCGAATGCGCCACGTCGTTGATCTGGTTGCTTACCGCAGCCGAGCCCACACCTTCCAGCAGTGCCGCAACGCTGGAAGCATGGCACAGGCGCGTGCAATGGTCCACGTTGTTAGAGCCGAAGCCGGTGCGCACCAGTTTCTGAAATAAATAGGCTTCTTCGTTGCTGCCCTTGGCGGAGCCGAAACCGGCCAGCGATTTTTTGCCATGGGTATCGCGCAAACCGATGAGTCGGCCTGAAGTCAGAGCCAGTGCCTCGTCCCAGGTGGCTTCCCGGAATACGGAAGACCAATCGGCCGTATCGCGGTTGAGGTCTTGCAAGGCCGCTGGGTCTTTGGGAACGCCTTCGCGGCGAATGAGCGGCACGGTCAGTCGCTGCGGGCTGTGTGCGTAGTCAAAACCAAAGCGGCCTTTGACACACAGGCGGTTGTGGTTGGCGGGACCATCGCGTCCGTCCACACTCACGATTTTGTTGTCTTTGACGTTGTAGGTCAGCAGGCAGCCAACCCCGCAGAAGGGGCAGACCGAGTCCACCTTTTTATCTACAGTCTGCGAGCCAATTTGCGTTTTTGGCATCAGCGCACCCGTGGGGCAGGCCTGCACACATTCGCCACAGGCCACACATGTGCTGTCACGCATTGGGTCGTTGAGGTCGAAGACGATCTCACTTTGCGCACCGCGCAGGGCGTAGCCAATGACGTCGTTCACCTGCTCTTCACGGCAGGCGCGCACGCAGCGCTTGCACTGAATGCAGGCATCGAGATTGACGGCCATGGCCGGGTGCGACCTATCGGCTTTGGGTTGCTGGCGGCGCAATGTCTTGAGCTCAGGGCGCACAGAAACCTCCATGCGTGCCGCCCAGTCGCTGAGTTCGCCGTGCTGCTGCGACGCGTCTTGTTCATTCCATTTGTAGCCGGTATCCGGCATGTCGGACAGCAGCATCTCAAGCACCATCTTCTGGCTCTTGACCGCGCGGTCGCTCTTTGCCTGCACTTCCATGCCCGCAGTGACACTGCGACAGCAGCTCGGGGCCAATGTGCGCTCGCCCTTGATCTCGACGACACAGGCGCGGCAATTGCCATCAGCTCGATAGCCGTCCTTATTGCAAAGATGGGGAATATCAATGCCATGGCGCTTGGCTGCTTTGAGGATGGTTTCGCCCTCAAACGCATGGAGGGTCTGGTTGTCGAGCGTGAACTCGACGGTTTGCCGCGTGACGTCGGCTAATTTGGCGGGCGCATTCATTTAAACGATCTCCTGGGGAAAGTACTTTTGAATGCTGCGCACCGGGTTGGGTGCGGCCTGCCCCAGGCCACAAATGGAGGCATCTGTCATGACGACGTTCAGGTCTTCCAGCGTGGTGTTGTCCCACACGGGAGCCTCCATCAGTCGAGCTGCTTTAGCGGTGCCGACGCGGCACGGTGTGCACTGGCCGCAACTCTCATTCACAAAAAATCGCATCATGTTCAGCGCCGCGTCGCGTGCCCGGTCGTGTTGACTGAGGACAATGACCGCCGCTGAACCAATGAAGCAACCGTGCGGTTGCAGGGTGTCAAAGTCAAGCGGAAGGTGGCTCATGTGGGCAGGCAAGATGCCGCCTGAGGCGCCACCCGGCAAATAGGCATACAGCACATGGCCGTCCAGCATGCCGTCGCAATACTCGTCAATCAATTCTTGCACGGTAATGCCCGCCGGTGCCAGCTTGACACCGGGGCGCTTGACCCGGCCGCTGACGCTAAAACTGCGCAGCCCTTTGCGACCATGACGGCCAAAGCTGCTGAACCAGCCTGCACCTTGTTCCACAATGTCACGCACCCAATACAGGGTTTCGAAGTTGTGTGCCAGCGTGGGGCGCCCAAACAAACCCACTTGCGCAATGTAGGGCGGGCGCATGCGCGGCTCGCCGCGTTTGCCTTCAATGCTTTCGATCATGGCGGACTCATCGCCGCAGATGTAGGCACCAGCACCCCGCCGTAACTCAATGGAAGGCAAGGCAATAGGGGGTGGATTGGCCTGCAATTTTGCCAATTCGGTCGCCAGAATGGCGCGGCAGCCATGGTATTCGTCCCGCAAATACACGTAACAGGCGCTGATGCCGACCACCTGCGCGGCAATCAACAGGCCCTCCAGAAAGCGATGCGGATCGCGCTCCAGGTAGGTGCGGTCTTTGAACGTACCGGGTTCGCCTTCGTCGATGTTCACGACCATCAACCGGGGTGCGGGTTGTTCGCGCACGATACGCCATTTTTTCCCGGCTGGAAAACCCGCACCTCCCAGACCGCGCAGGTTGGCGTCTTCCAACTTTTGGATGATGCTCTCGACATTCTCTTCGCCTGTGGCCAACGTTGTTGCTAGCGCATAACCGCCGTGGGCGCGGTAGTGGTCATAGTCGACGTAGTCTGGCGAGATTTGAATTGCTCTGGGTGGTGGAGAAATGCACTTTTCTGCGTATTCAGACGCAATGAAATTTGTAGCTACTTGCGCATAGGGTTGTAAGGTTACAGCCGAATTAACTGCGGATACCACCGCGTCTGTGGTGGCCATCGGAACCGGGCACTGGTGTACCACGGCCACCGGCGCTTGTTCGCAACGCCCCAGACAGGGTGCAGCGATCACCCGCGCATCGGTAGAGCCCAACAAGGTGGGCAAGCGAGTCAGCAGGTCTTTCGCGCCTGCCATTTCACAACTCAGGCCGTCGCACACGCGGACCGTCAGGCTTGGCGTCTGTGCCCCGTCCTTCACGACCTCAAAGTGATGGTAGAAAGTGGCCACCTCATAGAC
>CAJAFJ010000176.1 GCA_903938955.1 uncultured beta proteobacterium
CCAGAAAGTGCCATCGACCGAGGTGCTGAAGTTGCTGTGCCAGTCGGCGGTGCTGGTGGCCTCGATGGCGCCCCAGCTGTAGGCCATGGCGTTATTGACCAGAATGTCAAAACGGCCGTGGCGCTGCGCGGCCGCCTCGATGGCGGCCGTGAAGCCCGCCTCGTCGCTCACGTCGGCCTGCACGCTCTCAGCGCGGCCGCCGATGGCCGTGATCTGCGCCACCACCGCGTCCAGCGGCTCTTTGCGGCGCCCGCAAATCACCACCGTCGCACCCTCCTGGGCGAAACGAATCGCAGTCGCCGCACCGATGCCTGTGCCAGCACCCGTGATGAAAGCCACCTTGCCTTGAAGTCGTCCTTGTGTCATGGTCATCTCCTCAAAGAAAGGCGCTACCGCCATTGACCGCCAGGTTCTGGCCTGTCACGAAGCCACTGTCATCGCTGGCAAGAAACACCGCTACGCGGGCAATGTCCTCGGGCTCAGCCATGCGGCCCATGGGCACCCCCTTGATAATGGCGTCGGCCCACTCCTGCGGGATGCCCTGCATCATCGGCGTATTGGTCGGCCCCGGTACCAGGGTATTCACGCGAATGCCTTGGCTGGCCAGTTCTTTGGCCATGCTCCGAGTCAACCCCATCAAAGCAGCCTTGGAAGCACAGTAGTGTGCAGGCCCATCACCCGAGGCGGCAGCGGTGCTGGAAATATTGACGATCACACCCGGCGTACCCGACTTCTGCATGGCGCGCACAGCTTGACGTGCACAGTTGAAGGCGCCGGTCAGATTGACGCCGATCACCCGAGCCCAGGTTTCATCCGTGATGTCAGCAAAGGCATCCACAGCACCCGTGCCAGCGTTATTGACCAACACATCCACACGCCCAAAAAGGGCGACCACTTCATCCACCACGGCAGCCACCGCCACACTGTCGGCGACATTAAGGCTGCGCGCCACGCTGCGGCCACCCAGACCGGCAATAGTCTGCTGAGCAGCCTCCAGATTCAAATCAAGGGCAACGACCGTCGCACCTTCCCCAATAAAGCGTTGAGCGATAGCACGCCCCATTCCTTGGCCAGCCCCTGTGACGAGGGTTACTTTGTCTTTCAATTTCATGTCTCACTCCTGTTTAAATCTCAATAAAACTTAAGCATTGAATTTAGTCAGGACATGCAGAAAAACAATCATCCAAATGGACTATGCACCGATCTCAGCAGAGTTCATTGAGGCGTTGACGCAGATGGCAACTGCAGTAAAGGCAGGAAAAAGATAGCAACCGACCTCAAACCAATCGAAATTCAGCTCCGAAAAAATCCCTCACACAGAAGTGGCGATGACTGCTTTGCATACAAATATTTCAGCAGCCTGCCAATGAATGAAAACAGCGGGTAAGCACTTAGTCCACAAAGACTAGGACATAACAGACGGGGTATGTGAACCTTCGACATCCGCGTTACTGAAACATGAGTATTTCAACAACCGTGTGACTAACCCACATTGACTACGTCTTCTTGGAGAAAAATATGCTGAAATTAAATTTCACTTTGATTGGCACATTGTTGTTTTTGGTATGCTTAACAAGCATCTTAGGCATTGATATGGAGGTTCACCAACAGACGAAAATCAACAAGCATGCGTCTTTGCCTTATGACACTCCCTCCGTCGTAATTACCACCCCGAGACAATCATTTTTTGAAATTGTTTTTTCAGCACACTAATCGGGGCTCCTTATTTCTGACACGTCAATAAGGATCATCAACTCGACTTCTTCGGTCAAAGCGTTCTCTTGGATCGTGTCAACACAAATCAGCACACCATTTCGCTTCTCACCGACCTAACGATCGACTTGATCTGTTGCCGGGTTTCCTTAACGTGTAATCTTGCGCTGACAAGCTCGTCATTGGTGCAGCACCAAAGGTGCTGAACTGCTACGTTCTCTGACGTATAGGCAGCTCAGAAATTACAGCCATCAGAAGATGGTTAACGAATCCACTTTGCCGCCATCAGTACAACTCTACAACGGGCCGTTTCAGAAGTTCTCAGGGAGTTGTTGAGACAGGCACAGGCCCAATGGTCGATTTTAGAATTCAGGATTTTACGTAGGCACAAGATTGGCACGTAAGGGGCACAAAGCAAAACGCCAACTCAAAAGTTGGCGGTTACTTACAGGGAAAGCCCTATATCTATTGGTTGCGCGAGTAGGATTTGAACCTACGACCTTTGGGTTATGAGCCCAACGAGCTACCAGGCTGCTCCATCGCGCGTCAAGCCTTGTACTATAGCACTTACTGCGACCGAACTCCGCCACTGCCCATCTTTATTACCGATCAACCTCCGATCATTGACATTTAAACTTGCCTGATGACTACTGCACTGATGACCCCTGTAACGGAAACCGGCAAACCGAATGCAAGAACCGAGGCCGCGCTTGAGCGTCTGCGCAAGGCGATGCGCGACATTGAAGCTGAAGTGCTGGCGAACAATGGCATCTATCCATTCAACTATGGGCGCGTGACGCAGTCTGAACTCTGTCGCCGGGCCGACGTCAAAAAAGCCACGCTTCAGAACCCGGTTCACAAAGACACGACACGGGTTGAAATCATGGGCTGGCTGGACGAACTGGCTTTAAAACTGACCCAGACGCGTGACAGCACCCGTGAGCGCGTCACAGAAGTTACCGAAAACCTGGCCGCTGAAGTTAAGCGGCTGACTCAAACCTGCGACGCCGCTCAACAACAGCTCGCCAAAGCAGAGCAAGTCATTGAACAACTCCAACAAGAAAATGCCGCTTTGCGACGTCAACTTGAAAGCTGATAGCCATGCTGACGCTTGACACATCGCTCACGTTTTTGGGCATTTCCATCCTGCTCAGCCTGAGCCCCGGGCCAGACAATGTGTTTGTCTTGATGCAGTCCGCCACGCACGGATGCAAAGCCGGGCTGCTGGTGACCTTGGGCCTGTGCACCGGACTGCTGGGCCACACGGCGGCGGTCGCCTTGGGGCTGGCGGCGATTTTGGCGGCCTCAAGCACGGCGTTCACGGTACTCAAACTGGCAGGGGCGGCCTATCTTGCTTATCTGGCCTGGGGCGCATTGCGGGCGCCCGTCGGCCCCCTATCCAGTGGCTCGGCCGCCGAGCTCAAGCCCTGGCGTCTGTATGGTCGCGGGGTGGTGATGAACCTGAGCAACCCCAAGGTGGGCCTGTTTTTTCTGGCTTTTCTGCCTCAGTTTGTCCGCTCGGAGGCCGGCCCCGTCGCCTTGCAAGTTATCTCTTTAGGTGGTTTGTTCATTTTGGCGGCACTGCTGGTGTTTGGTGCAATCGCCTGGTTTGCGGCTTGGGTCGGGGCATGGTTCCAGAATTCAATGCGCGCTCAACGCGCTTTGAACTTGAGCGCCGCCGCCATTTTTGTTGGGTTGGCCGCGCGGCTGGCTTGGTCAGAAAAATAGCCATCGGCCTGGTCGATTCATTACAAATCCCAACACGTCGACATGTCACGCATATCAATCCAAAACCGGAAATGGGTGGGCACCCTGCTGGTCACGCTGCAATTCGGCCTGCTCAGCGGCTTGGCCGTGCTTGCCGTGCCACAGGCATTAAGCCACCCCATTCCCTTGGGCGTCTGGGCGACGGCGGGCGCCGCCGTTGCGCTGGCGGCGTGGACGCTCATCTACAACCGGCCCGGCAACTTCAACATCCGCCCTACCCCCAAATCCAGGGGCAGCTTGATAACCACCGGGCCTTACCGGCACATTCGCCATCCGATGTACACGTCCGTGCTGTTGGGCGGAGGGAGTCTGGCTTGGCTGGCTGACCCCATCACGGGATGGCTCACCTGGATGGCGCTGGCACTGGTTCTGGTGGTGAAGTCATCCCTGGAAGAACGCTGGATGCGTGAGCAGCACCAAGGCTACAGCGCCTACGTGCAGCGGAGCAAACGTTTTTTGCCGTGGCTGATTTAAGGGCATAAAAGACCGGGCC
>CAJAFJ010000177.1 GCA_903938955.1 uncultured beta proteobacterium
CCGTAGCCGCGCACGGTGGTGACCTTGCGCATCTTGGCCATGGCTGCCAGGCCGCCGGTGAGTTTGCCGATGACTTTTTCTTTGTGGCCACGGAGCATGTCGATGTTGACCACCGGCTTGCCAAAGTCCACGCCCAGAGCGCTCAGGTGACTGACTTCGTCCATCACGGCAGCCACGTGCAGCAGGGCTTTGGATGGGATGCAACCCACGTTCAGGCACACGCCGCCCAGGGTGGCATAACGCTCGATGATGACGACCTTCAGGCCCAGATCGGCTGCGCGGAATGCTGCCGAATAGCCGCCGGGGCCGGCGCCCAGGACCAGCAAATCGCAGTCGATGTCGGCGCTGCCGGCAAAGGACGATGCCGTGGGTGCGAGAACGGCAGCCACAGGCGCCGCAGCGGGAGCCATTGAGGCAGGCGCGGGTGCAACAGCTGGGGCGGCTGCGGTTTCAGCGCCTGCAGCTTCGAGCAGCAAGACGATGGAACCTTCTTTGACCTTGTCGCCCAGCTTGACCTTGAGTTCCTTGACCACGCCGCCGTGGCTGGAAGGAATTTCCATGGAGGCTTTGTCGGACTCCACGGTGATCAGGCTTTGATCCACTTTGATGGTTTCGCCGGGGGCGACCATCAATTCGATGACGGTGACTTCCGCGAAGTCGCCGATGTCTGGAACTTGGATTTCAATCAGTGCCATAAAAATACTTTCGATGCGGGTCAGATAAATGACCCATGTGCCAGTAATAACCCACAGAGAGTCATCACGCTCAATACAACCAAATCAAAGCGCAATCCACGACGGACCAAGGCAGGCGGTATCTGTGGCCACTGCCCAGTGCGCAGTGCACGACGCATCCAGATTTTGGTCAAGACAATCCAAACACTTCCCACCACAAAAAAACCCATCTTGACTGCAAACCAGTCACTGCCGAGGTAATAGCTTGTTGGCTTTGCCAACCAGACAAGCATGCCAAAACCAGTGAGTAACATGACTCCAGACATTGCACCAGAAACCTTGTCCCACTTCCGTATTCGCAACACTGCCGACTCATCTACAGACGGTGTTGAGACCAGGCGATTTTTCTGGATACTGCTCGTGAAAAGCAGCAGCCAAGCGACCAAGTGCAAAAATTTGACAACCGTCAATGTCACAGCAATACGCGGCGGAAGTCGCCCAGAATCTGGCCGAGGTACACGTTAAAGCGTGCGGCAGCGGCGCCGTCGATCACGCGGTGGTCCCAGGTCAAGGACAGGGGCAGTGTGAGGCGTGGCTGGAAGGCCTTGCCGTCCCAGATGGGTTCCATGGTGGAGCGGCAGACGCCCAGAATGGCGACCTCAGGTGCGTTAATGATGGGCGTGAAGTAACGACCGCCAATGCCGCCCAGGCTGGAGATGGTGAAGGTGGCGCCGGACATTTCAGCGGGGCTGAGTTTGCCGTCGCGCGCTTTCTTGGCCAGTTCGCCCATTTCCTGGCTGATCTGGAAGATGCCTTTTTTGTCGGCGTCTTTGATGACCGGCACCATCAAACCATTGGGCGTGTCGGCGGCAAAACCGATGTGCCAGTAGTTTTTGTAGACCAGGGCATCGCCGTCGAGCGAGCTGTTGAATTCGGGGTATTTTTTGAGCGCAGCCACGCAGGCC
>CAJAFJ010000178.1 GCA_903938955.1 uncultured beta proteobacterium
CAGCTATTTGCATGCCCCCAGTGACGCGCGCGATGGCGTGACCGTGGCCGTACCCTTGTTTGTGCTGAACCAAGTGAACGAAGAGCGTTGCGAGTGGCTGGTGCCCGGCATGCTCAAAGACAAGGTTCAGGCCCTCATCAAAACCCTGCACCAGCGCCCGCGTTCGCGGCTGGTGCCGCTGCCCGACACGGCCAGCAAGATGGCCGAGACGCTGAATGCGCCTGAGCTGTTTGGCCACGGCAGCTTGATCGACGCGGTGCTGAAGCTGGTGCGACTGGCGACCTCGATCGACGTGGTGCGCGCCGACATCAAAGTCGACATGCTGAGCCCGCACTTTTTCATGAATTTTCGGGTGGTGGACGAGCATGGCCGCCAACTCGGCACCGGGCGCAATTTGGGCGCCTTGAAGGCGGAATTGGGCGCGCAAGCGCGCGGTGCGTTCCAGGCACTGGCCGGGTTGAAAATGGCCAGCGTTGCGGCTCAACCGGCTCAAAAACCCGACCAACCGGTGGCGCGCGTCAACAGCTCCAAAGAAGCCATCAAACAGGCCGCGCCCCCGCCGACCCCCGCTGGCCAGCGTTTCACCGCCTGGACCTTTGGCGAACTGCCCGAGCTGCTTGAAATCCAGAAGGGCGGCCAGACCCTGATTGGTTATCCTGGCTTGATTGATGTAGGGGACGCCGTCACGATTGAGGTGTTTGACGAGCCCGATGTGGCCACCGCCAAACACCGCGCCGGGCTGCGCCGCCTGTTCTCCTTGCAGATCAAGGACGCGCTCAAGTACCTTGAAAAGAACATTCCTGATCTGCAAAAAATGGCGGTTACCTTTATGCAGGTCGGTAAAAACGCCGATGGCACGGGCGGCGGCACGATTGAAGAACTGCGCGAACAGATCATCGCCGTGGCGCTGGACCGGGCCTTTTTGCTCGACCCGCTGCCGACCGACGAGTTTGCTTTCAAGCGCCGCATTGACGAAGGCCGGGGCCGCCTGACCCTGATTGCGAATGAAGTGGCGCGGCTGGCGGCGGTCATTTTGCTGGAATATGCCACGGCGTCGCGCAAGATCAAGGACACCAAAAATGCGCCGGACGCTACCACGGACGCCGCGCAGCAGTTGGCGCGCCTGATGCCCAAGCGCTTTTTGGCCACCTCACCGTGGGGCCCGTTGCAGCACTTTGCCCGCTACCAGAAAGCCATCACCGCCCGGCTCGACAAGTACCGCGCCGACCCGGCCCGCGACGCCGCCCGCCTGGCCGAGTTGCGCCCGCTGGAGCAGCGCTACTGGCGTCTGGTCGCCGAGCGCAAGGGCGTGAGTGATGAACGCATGCAGGAATTCCGCTGGCTGCTGGAAGAGTTGCGCGTGAGCTTCTTTGCGCAAGAGTTGCGCACGCCGCAACCTGTGAGCGTGAAGCGGCTGGACAAAGCCTGGGCCCAGTTGGGGTAACGGGGCCTGCGCATGCTCGATATTCTGACCATCACCGGCCCGATTTACGCCGTCATCCTGATCGGTTTCGTGACCACCCGACTGGGTGTGTTCAGCAAAGCCGAGATGGGTGTGTTTGGCAAGTTTGTGGTCAAGCTGGCGCTGCCTGCGTTGATCTTCAATGCGCTGGCGCAGCGGCCGATTCGTGACATTCTCAACGGTAGTTACCTGCTGGCGTACCTGGCGGGGTCGCTGACGGTGCTGGGCTTGGGTTATCTCTGGTGTCGGCGTGGCGCCGGTCTGAGCCCCACGACCAGCACCGTTTACGTGATGGGCATGAGCTGTTCCAACAGCGGTTTTGTGGGTTACCCAATTCTGTTGCTGATGCTGGCCCCGGTCGCCGGGGTGGCCTTGGCGCTGAACATGCTGGTTGAAAACGTGGTCATGATTCCGCTGCTGCTGACCCTGGCCGAGCGCGGCCACGCCGGGGCCGGGCCGTGGCACCGGCAGTTCGCCCTGTCTCTGGCGCGGCTGGTCAAAAATCCGCTGATCATCGGTTTGCTCGCCGGTTTACTGGTGTCGGTGCTGGACTGGACATTACCCCAGCCGGTGGCGCGCACGGTAACGATGTTTGCCGTGGCGAGTGGGGCGCTGTCCCTGTTTGTGATTGGTGGCACGCTGGTCGGGCTGCCAATGCAGGGCATGGGGCGGCGGGTGCTGCCGATTGCGCTGGGCAAATTGATCGGGCATCCCGCGGCGGTGTGGCTGGCTATTTTGGCGCTGCCGGTGTTGGGTTTGCCGGTGCTGGACCCGTCCCTGCGCATGGCGGCGGTGCTGCTGGCGGCGATGCCGATGATGGGGATCTACCCGATTCTGGCCCAGGCCTACGAGAAAGACAGTTTCAGTTCAGCGGCTTTGTTGATCACCACCGTGGCTTCATTTTTCACGCTCAGCGCCTTGTTGTGGTTGCTGCAGCACGGTGGTTTGTGAGCGGACTTTTTATGACAACACACACTGAAGCGGCTGGGGCCTTTATTCAGCGCCTTGACCGGTTGGCACGAACACACCGAGTTGAATTCGACGGCAGTTGGGTCTGCTGGCGCGCCTTTGGCGAAGGCCCGCCGCTGGTCTTGTTGCACGGCGGCCACGGCAGCTGGTTGCACTGGGTGCGCAATATTGAAGCGCTGGCCACGCGCTTCACGGTCTGGGTGCCGGACCTGCCGGGTTA
>CAJAFJ010000179.1 GCA_903938955.1 uncultured beta proteobacterium
CACAGTTGCCCCGCGACTTGGTCGGAGATGCCATGCGCTTGCAACAGGTGCTGATCAACCTGTGCAGCAATGCAGTCAAGTTCACCAGCCAAGGCGAAGTGGTGCTGTCCGTGACGGTGGCCCAACTTGACGAAGCGCAGGCGACGCTGACGTTCAGCGTGCGCGACACCGGCCTGGGCATTGCCCCCGAAAACCAGGCCCGCATTTTTAACGGCTTTACGCAGGCAGAAGCCTCGACCACGCGCCGCTTTGGCGGCACCGGACTGGGCGTGGCCATCAGCCAGCGCTTTGTCGCGCTGATGGGCGGTGATCTGCAGCTCAAGAGCGTGTTGGGCCAGGGGAGCGAGTTTTACTTCAGCATCACCTTGCCACGGGCACGGACCGAACAGGTTGCTGAAACGGCGGCACTTGCACCAGCCCCGCGCATGCTGGACGAACCCTGGCGGATGCTGGTGGTGGACGACAACCCGACCGCCCGTGACGTGCTGGCGCGCATGGGTCAGTCGCTGGGCTGGACGATGGAGGTGGCCGCCAGTGCGGAACAGGCCCTGAAACGGCTGCAACAGCAAGCAGAACAAGGCCTTCGCTACCAAGCCGTTTTTATCGACTCGCCACTGTCTGGTGCCAACGGCGAGCCCACCCTTCAGGCCCTGCGTGCGGCAACATCGTCAAGCGCGACACCTGTCATCGCCATGGTGACGCCCCATGAGCGCGAGCGGCTGACACAGCGTAGCGATGCAGACCCCGGACTGGATGGATTTTTAGCCAAGCCGGTGACCGCCTCCATGATGTTTGACGCCGTCATGGAAGCCCGTGCCAACCATCACCCGGACCGCCCCTCGCAAGCCCCGGTGAGCACTGAGGCGCCGGACAAAGTCCAGCGACTCCGGCACATGCGCCTGCTGGTGGTGGAAGACAACTTCGTCAACCAACAAGTGGCCCAGGAGCTACTGGAGAACGAAGGCGCCACGGTGACCCTGGCGGGCAACGGCCAGGAAGGCGTGGAGGCGGTGGCCGCAGCCAACCCGCCGTTTGACGTGGTCCTGATGGACTTGCAGATGCCGGTGATGGATGGCCTGACGGCGGCGCGCCACATCCGCACCGAACTCAAACGGCTCACGCTGCCCATCGTGGCCATGACGGCCAACGTCATGGCCAGCGACCGCGACGCCTGCCTGGCTGCCGGCATGAACGACCATGTGGGCAAACCCTTTGACCTGAACAACCTGGTGCGGGTGCTGCGCCAACAAGCCGGCCGGGAGACCACCGAGGCGTTATAAGCCCAGCGTCACCTTGGCAAACTTGCGCTTGCCGACCTGCACCACGTAGGTGCCGGCGAACAGCTTCAGCCCCTTGTCGCTGACCACGCTGGAGTCAATGCGCACGCCACCACCGTCAATCAGGCGGTTGCCCTCGCCACTGGAGGCGGCCAGTCCGGCCATTTTCAGCAAGGCGCCAATACCCACCGGCGCGCCGCCCTCACCCAGCGGCAACGACACCTCGGCAATCTCGTCCGGCACGCCGCCCTTGCTGCGGTTGATGAAATCCTGCTCGGCCACGTCAGCCGCGGCGGCGGAATGGAAACGCGCGGTGATCTCTTTGGCCAGCGCCACCTTGGCGTCTTTCGGGTTGCGACCCGCCGCTACTTCAGCTTTCAAAGCAGCAATCTCAGCCTCGCTCTTGAAGCTCAGTAAGGTGTACCAGCGCCACATCAGCACGTCTGAAATGCTCAAGACCTTGGCAAACATGGTGTTGGCGTCTTCGCTGATGCCAATGTAGTTGTTTTTGCTCTTGGACATTTTCTCGATGCCGTCCAGCCCTTCCAACAGCGGCATGGTCAAAATGCACTGCGGCTCCTGGCCGTATTCGGCTTGCAGATGACGCCCCACCAACAGGTTGAACTTCTGGTCCGTGCCGCCCAGTTCCAGGTCGCTCTTCAACGCCACCGAGTCATAGCCCTGCATCAGCGGGTACAAAAACTCATGCACGCTGATCGGCGTGCCAGACTTGAAACGGTCATGAAAATCGTTGCGCTCCATCATGCGCGCCACCGTGTACTTGGCCGCCAGCTCAATCATGCCGCGCGAACCCAAGCTGTCGCCCCACTCGCTGTTGTAACGAATCTCGGTTTTGGACGGGTCCAGCACCATCGACGCCTGCTTGTAATAAGTCTGCGCGTTGATCTCGATCTGCTCCTTGGTAAGAGGCGGGCGCGTCGTGTTGCGGCCCGACGGGTCGCCAATCAGGGTCGTGAAGTCACCAATCAAAAAGATGACCGTGTGACCCAAATCCTGCAACTGGCGCATCTTGTTCAGCACCACGGTATGACCGATGTGGATGTCAGGCGCCGTCGGGTCCAGGCCCAACTTGATGCGCAGCGGCGTGCCCGTGGCTTCGGAACGGGCCAGTTTTTTGAGCCAGTCCTCTTGCGGAATCAGTTCTTCACAGCCCCGCAAAGACACGGCCAGCGCCTCCCGGACACGATCAGTTACAGTAAATTTGGGAGCCAGGGCTTGATTCATAAGGGTTTTTCTTAATACGGTGGAGTTGAGCGAAGTTATACTCGTCGTTCGCTCAAGCGCCTGATTTTAATTCCTCAAGCATGAGCCCCTTCTTTGTCTGTTCGGTTGCGTACACGCCAACCCTTACCTGGAACGCCTCCTTTGTTAAATCGAATCATCCACGCCGGGAATGCGCTTGTCGCCTTCTCCCGCCAGTCTCTCCAGCAGCACCCCAAACGACTCACCGCGCTCATCGCCGCCCTCATGCTCGGCGGGGGTGGTGGCGCCTTTGCGGTCGCCAGTTTTGCCCCTGACGCCGCCAGCCTGCCCGTGCGCGAAGTGGTCGAATCCGTGCAACCACTGCCGCTGAATACCGCGTCCGACCTGAACATTCCCGCCTTCAAGCTGTTCCGCTCTGACGTCACCCGATCCAGCGACACGGCCAACACCCTGCTCAAACGCCTGGGCATTGACGACGCCGAAGCCGAAGCCTTCCTGCGCTCCGACCCCACCGCCCGCCTTTTGCTCGGACGCAATGGCCGCAACGTCACCTCTGAAGCGACCGACAGCCACACCCTGCTCAACTTGAGCGCCCGCTGGAGTGCCGACACCGAAGGCTTCTTTAATCGCCTGGTGATTGAAAAAACCCCTAGCGGCTTTAGCTCACGGATCGAAACTGCCGCCCTGACCGCCACCTCGCGGCTCGCCAGCGGCAGCATCCAGACCTCGCTCTTCGCCGCGACCGACGACGCCCGAATTCCAGACGCTGTGGCGACCCAAATTGCTGAAATTTTCTCCAGCAACATCGACTTCCACCGCGCGCTGCGCAAGGGCGACCAATTCTCCGTGGTGTACGAAATCCTCGAAGGCGACGGCGAACCACTGCGTTCCGGCCGGGTGCTGAGCGCCGAGTTTGTCAACGCGGGCAAAGCCTTCCAGGCCCTGTGGTTCCAGGAACCCGCCGCCAGCA
The DNA here is from genome assembly GCA_903938955.1 of uncultured beta proteobacterium. The sequence goes on from CAJAFJ010000179.1 coordinate 3,472, forward strand.
AGGGCGGCTACTTCACGCTGGACGGCCAAAGCCTGCGCCGCTCCTTCCTGGCCTCGCCGATGGAGTTTTCCCGAATCAGCAGCGGCTTCAAAATGCGTTTCCACCCCATTTTGCAAGCCTGGAAAGCCCACCTCGGTGTTGATTACGCGGCCCCCACCGGCACCCCGGTGCGCAGCATTGGCGACGGTGTCGTTGAGTTTGCCGGCGTGCAAAACGGCTTTGGCAACGTGGTTTTCATCAACCACGGCAACAACCGCGTCACCGTCTACGGTCACCTCAGCCGCATCAACGTGCGCAAGGGCCAGGCTATCACCCAGAGCCAGAACATCGGCTTGGTCGGCGCCACCGGCTGGGCCACCGGACCGCATCTGCATTTTGAAATCCGCGTGAACGGCAAACCGACCGACCCCATCACCGTCGCCCGCCAAAGCGAGTCTGTGACTGTCACTGCGGCGGCCAAGCCGCTGTTTACCAAGCTGGCGTCCAACGCGCGGCTTGAACTCTCCGCCGCTGCATCCATTCAAGTCACCAGCGCCCAGTAAGCGAGCCGTGCCGGCACTTTTCATCGGACTGATGTCCGGCACCTCCCTGGATGGGGTTGACGGCGTCATCGCCGAGATCAGCGACACCCACCTCAAGGTGCTGGCGCACTGCACCGCACCGTTGTCGCCCACCCTGACCGACGAACTGCTGGCCCTCAACAGCCCCGGCGCCAACGAGCTGCACCGTGCCGCGCTGGCCGCCAACGCCCTGGTGCGCATCTACGCCGACGTGGTGACGCAGTTGCTTGAAAAGTCTGGCACAGCACGCACGCAAGTGACGGCCATCGGTGCCCACGGCCAGACTGTGCGCCACCAGCCCCAAGCCGTTGACGGCACCGGCTACACGCTGCAACTCAACAACCCGGCGCTATTGGCCGAACTCACCGGCATCGATGTGATTGCAGACTTCCGCAGCCGCGACGTGGCTGCGGGCGGTCAAGGCGCGCCCTTGGTGCCCGCCTTTCACCAGTCCGTCTTTGGCCGTCCTGGCGACACCGTGACTGCGCTGAATATCGGCGGCATCTCCAACCTCACCGTACTCGGTCCACAAGGAACTGATGATGTTCTGGGCCTTGACTGCGGCCCCGGCAACGCGCTGATGGATGCCTGGTGCCAACAGCACCGGAGCCTGCCGTTTGATAACAATGGCGCCTGGGCGGCAAGCGGGCAGGTTCATGCCGACTTGCTGGCGGTCTTGCTAAGCGACCCCTATTTCAAGCTACCAGCCCCCAAAAGCACCGGGCGTGATCTTTTCAACCCGGTCTGGCTGGACCGCATGCGGGAACCATTTCAGGCGGTAGCGGCCGTCGACGTGCAAGCCACCTTGACTGAATTAACTGCCAGCTCATGCGCGGCCAGCGTCAACCGCTATGGCATTGAAAGCCAGCAACTGATTGTGTGCGGCGGAGGTGCCTTCAACGGCCACCTGATGCGGCGACTGCAGGCGCTACTGCCCGCGCTGGTGGTCAGCTCATCGCAAGCGCACGGCTTGCCGCCCCTGCAGGTCGAAGCGGCTGCCTTTGCCTGGCTGGCCCGCAAAACCAGTTTGCGCCAAACCTCAAGCCTGCAAAAAGTAACGGGCGCCAGAGGCGCCCGCATATTGGGATCAATCTACCCAGCCTGAGACCGGGCCCCGTTGACGGGATTAAGAGAAACTGGACCCGCAGCCGCAAGTCGTCGTGGCGTTCGGGTTCTTGATCACAAACTGCGCACCCTGCAAGTCTTCCTTGTAGTCAATCTCGGCGCCCACCAGGTACTGGTAGCTCATGGCGTCAATCAACAAGGACACCCCATTTTTTGACATGATGGTGTCATCTTCGTTGGTGATTTCATCAAAGGTGAAACCATACTGAAAGCCGGAACAACCACCACCCTGCACAAACACGCGCAGTTTCAACTCCGGGTTGCCCTCTTCGGCAATCAGGTCGGCCACCTTGGCGGCAGCGCTGTCGGTGAAGAGGATTGGGCTTGGCATTTCAGTCTGGATATTTTCTGCGAAGGCACTCATGGGTTGCTCCGTTTTATTTGCTTTCGTAATTGTACAGGAATTTGCTCACGAATCTGGCTGGCTGCTTTTTGTCGCCAACACCAGTGGGGGC
>CAJAFJ010000180.1 GCA_903938955.1 uncultured beta proteobacterium
ACCAATGACAGTGCTGCTGCAACCTGAACAAGGGAAAACAGCAGCCACAGCACACAGTGCTGAATGACGAGAAAAACTCCAGCGATCATGCTGAGTACCCCAGATAAATCTTGATATCCCGCTCCATCTCCCCCTGCAGCCCCTCCGGGCTGATGATGCGGATATGGGGAATCCATTGGCGCACGGTGGGCAAGATCTGATTGATATGGGCGACCTTGGTAGACACGATCAGGCCACCGTCTTCCAGCGCTTTTTCAATCACCTGATTGGCCACCAGCTTGCGCCGTTTGAAGTAGTCCGCCACGGGCGCGGCAATCTTCAGTACCACTTCCAACTTTTTGTTGTTTAGCCAGATGTCGTCTTCGGCAGCCAGGGTGACTTCAACGGCTGAGTCGGCAGTGAAGGTGGCGTCAGAGACGTGCAGACGATCAATTTTGCTGAAGGTAAACGCCTTGAGTTTGTCGCCGTCCTTGCCCGCCAGGTACCAGGTACCGCCATGGTTCACCAGTTTGTAGGGCTCGATGTCGGCGTAGCTTTTGGTGCCTTCGGTTTTGCGGTAGTCATAACTGATCTTGCTGCGGGCCAGAATGGCCTGCTCCAATTGCTCAAAGCTGTGTTCCTTGCCGCCCAGATCTTCATAATGCTGGCCTTTTACCAGCAGCGCGGTTTGGACGCGGGCATCAAAGAGTTCACGCAGAAAATTGTCAGTCCCAGATGGGAACAAACCGCTCACGCCAGCAAGACGTGCAAAGTGCTCGATGTCACGCAAGCTGAGTTTGCCTAAACATGCGGGGTGCAGGTGGTACAGGCCGTTAGTTTTTTCCAGCTGCAGGAAGGCAAAGCGTTCGTTGAGGTCGCGCTGGATGGCGCGCAGGTTGACGTTGAACTCTTCGGCCAGCGCCTTGGGGTCCAGCTTTTCGCCCTGATTGAGTTTTTTCAGTATCTGGATCAGACGGTAACCGAAGCTGTCGTGATCAGATGTTTTTTGAGGGGACATGGTGGCCTTGAATGGAATCAAACAAGGTTAACCAAGGCCTGCGACAGCTGGTGTCGTTTTGAAAACGACCCACTAAATAGTTTTTTATCCATCCCCATCCCTTTGAATATTGCCTGGCAATCAAGCGGCAACACAGCGACCGGGGGAACTTGAGCTTTAAGCCTAAGTGCAACCCAGCCACCCTTCCAGTTGTGACAGTTACTGGGACAGGGTCTGAGGCTTTGCGTCCGCAACTTCCGTTGCGTTTGCCAATGTAAGTTAGTGTAGCGAGTAAATGATAAAAACAACCATCCATCTCAGGCAAAGCCGGGGATTTTCAAAATGGTGATATTACTGATGGAAGTGAAGTCCGGTCACGTTGACTTCCTGCCAGGTGGCATCTTCAAAACCTATGCCGGACACGCCAGCAATGTCACGGCACAAATTGGCTTGCAATACGGAGCGCTGCGCAGCCGCCTGGCTGATGCATGTCTGCCAGTGCATTTGAGCCACCTGTTGGTTTTACCCGATCTCAAAGTGCAAACTGAAACCGTGCAGTGGCCGCGCGAACGGATCGTGGACGCCGATGACATCGGCAACGTCGTCTCTCGTATTGGTGAGTTGCTGGGGCCAGGCCTGAAAAACGGTGACTGCCAGGAACGCGTCATTGCGTTTTTTGAGAACCGATTTCGGGTGGTGCCTGACGTGTCAGCCCTGACTGGACGCATTCAGCAATCTGCCACCCGCCTATCTGCTGGACTGGCCGTGTGGGTGCCGCGAATTGCGGCACCATCGGGCGTACTTCGTGTCGTTGGCACGGCGGGCTCGGGCAAAACCCAGCTTGCGCTACGACTGTTACGCGATGCGGATGCGGCAGGCCACAAGGCCGCTTACATCTGCTTTAACCGCGCCTTGGCGGACCACATGGCGCGCGTGGCACCAGTACGCACGTCCGCTGAAACTTTTCATGAATTTGCACTGCGCTTGGTGCGGCGCACGGGCCAGGTGGTGGATTTCAGCCTGCCAACCGCGTTTGAAACACTCGCCACCCAGTGCATAGAGACGCTCGCCCAAACGGATCCCGACCTCGATCTCATCGTTTTGGATGAAATGCAAGACATGCAGCCTGAATGGGTTCAAGCGATGCTGTCACGTCTGAAAGCCAGCGGCCGAGCCGTGTTGCTGGAAGACCCCGAGCAGCAACTCTACAAAGACCGGGATAGCTTTGACATTCCAGATGCGGTGACCGTCACGTCCCATGAAAATTTCAGGACGCCACGCGCACTGGTCCGTCTGATCAACTTGTTGCGCCTGACGACCACCGAGGTGGAGTCACTCGCGTCACACGCGGGAGAGATGCCGGATCCTATTGTTTATCGGTCAACAGAAAAAATAGCGCCGTGCACTGTATTGGCTGTTGAGCGTTGCCTGCAGCGTGGATTCAGTCTGGCAGACATCGCCATCGTCAGTATGCGAGGGCGCGAAAAATCGGTACTGCAAGGCCTGGACAAACTCGGAGAATGGTCGCTAAACCGTTTCACAGGCCAATTTAACGAAGGCAGCACCCCCATCTGGAAAGACGGTCAACTGCTAATTGAATCCGTTCGCCGCTTCAAAGGGCAAGCGGCAGCGGCGGTAGTTTTGACTGAATGCGACATGGCGCAATTGGACCCGATCAACAAGCGGCTCTTGTTTTTGGGCCTAACTCGGGCGCGGGTGCATCTGGAGTGGGTGATTTCCGCTGACACCGCGACCATGC
>CAJAFJ010000181.1 GCA_903938955.1 uncultured beta proteobacterium
CCTGCACGATGCGATTTTTGTTGAGCGACCTGAAACACAGGGCGTCCTCTTTCAGTTTTGCGCCCACCCCGATCACGCTGGTCGCCTGGGCGGTGTTGCAGGCCACGTCGCTCAGCGCCCAGCCGCTGCCTGCCGAGCCCACGCCGCCGGTAGTCGTGGACGAAACCCCGGTGCAGCTCCAGAGCAGCAACCAGCTGCAAGAACAAATCCCGGCCGACCAGCGCAGCGCCTTGCCGACTTTTGTCTATGGCGAGCGCATTTTTGGCCGACCTAACCTCGAAACCGTGGTGGAAGGCAACGCTATGCTGCGCCGCGGCGACATGGTGATCAAGGCGAACCGGCTCGAATACGATCAGTCCACCGACCAAGCCAAGGCCAGCGGGCAGGTGCGCATCAACAAGGCCGGCAATGTCTTTGAAGGGCCCTTGCTGGAGCTCAAGCTCGACACGTTTGAAGGGTTTTTCAACGAACCGCGTTTTTACTTTGTCAAGAATGACATGAACGGCGAGGCCGCCCGGATCGACTTTATTGACGAACAACGCACGCTCATCAGCCACGCCAGCTTGACCACTTGCCGCCGCCTGCCCGGCCCCGACTGGTTGCCGGACTGGATTTTGCGCGCCAGCAGCATTGGCATGGACAACGAAGAAGACGTGGGCACGGCGCAAGGCGCGGTGCTGAGCTTCAAGGGCGTGCCGCTGCTGCCCATTCCGTACCTGACTTTTCCCTTGAGCGACCGGCGTAAGTCCGGGTTGCTGCCGCCCTCACTCGGGCTCGACAACATCAACGGGGTCGAGGTGGCGGTGCCTTATTACTGGAACATTGCGCCGAACCGGGACGCCACGATCACGCCCACCTTGATGACCAAGCGCGGCGTCAATCTGGGCAGCGAGTTTCGCTACCTGGAGGCTGACTATTCGGGCCAGTTGCGCCTGGATTTGATGCCCGGCGACAAACTGCGTGACCGCAACCGCTGGAGTCTGGCCTACCAACACCAGGCTAGGCTAGACAACGCCCTGACCCGGAGTCTGACCGACAACGGTGCCGCGCTGAGCCTCAACCTGAACCAGGTCAGTGACGACGATTACTGGCGCGATTTCACCCGCAGCGGCACCTCATTGACACAGCGCCTGTTGCCCACGGATGCGGCACTGTCCTGGTCCAACGGCCATTTTTCCAGCACGGTGCGCACGCTCAAATGGCAGACCTTGCAGGACGTGACCGCGCCTATCGTGCCGCCTTATGACCGCTTGCCCCAGTTGGCTACACGTTATAGCCGCAGCAATGTCAGTGGTTTTGACTTCGCGGTGGACGCTGATTACACGCAGTTCCATTCTGATCGCACACTGACCGGACAACCCAACGCCCAGCGTGCGTTCTCGCAGCTGAGTCTGAGCCGGCCCTGGATGGAATCGGCCGGGTTCATCACGCCCAAGGTGCAACTGCATGCCACCAGTTACCAGTTTGACGCGCCTTTGGCCAATGGCCGCTCGACCGCGAGCCGGGTGCTGCCCACATTCAGTTTGGACACCGGACTGGTGTTCGAGCGCGATACCCAGTATTTTGGCCGCGCGCTGCTCCAAACGCTGGAACCCCGCGCTTTTTACGTCAACACGCCCTTCCGTGATCAGAGCTTGTTGCCCAACTACGACTCGGGCGCCTACGACTTCAATTTCGCCACGATCTGGACCGAAAACGCCTTTGTCGGCAACGACCGCATTGCGGACAACAACCTGCTGACCCTGGGCTTGACCACGCGCTTGCTGGACCCAGACTCCGGCGCTGAAGTGGCGCGTTTGGGGGTGGCCCAGCGTTTGCGTTTTTCTGAGCAGAACGTGACCTTGCTGCCGACCGATGCCAAGGCGCCGGACGGCATCAGTGATATTTTGCTGGGTGCTTCGATCAAATGGGATCCCAAATGGGTTTTTGACTCCACCGTGCAATACAACCCCACCACCGAGCAGTCGGTGCGTTCCACCGTGGGGGCGCGCTACAACCCGGGCAACTACCGCACCGTGTCGGCGGCTTACCGTTTTCAGCGCACGGCCAGCGAGCAACTGGACATTGGCTGGCAGTGGCCGGTCAACGACCTCTGGGGTGACACCGGGCAAAACCTGGGACCCGGTCGCGGCCAGGGCGAGGGCCGCTGGTACAGCGTGGGCCGACTCAATTACAGCCTGGACGAGCGTCGGCTGGTCGATGCCCTGGTGGGATTTGAGTACGATGCGGGTTGTTGGCTGGGCCGTGTGGTGCTGGAGCAGTCTCAGATCAGCAATTCGACAGCGACCCAGCGCATCATGTTCCAGCTTGAATTTGTCGGCTTTACACGCTTGGGTGTGAGCCCGCTGAAGACCTTGAAAAACAGTATTCCGAGTTACCAATATCTGCGGGAAGCCACGGATGCTCCCAGCCGTTTCAGCAATTACGATTGATCCACTATGACCCATCGACTCTTGGCTTTGGCCACGGCCAGCCTGGCCCTTTTTGCGACCCTGAGCACACAGGCACAGGGCTTGAAGCCCCTGGTGGCCGGTGCGGGCGTTATTGCCGCCAGTACACCGCAAGCGGTGGACTACATTGTGGCGGTGGTCAATTCAGAACCCGTGACCAATCAGGAGGTGCGGGTCGAGATGCAGCGCGTGCTGCAACAGCTGGCCCAGCAACGCCGACCGGCACCCGACCGCAAACTGCTGGCGAGCCAGGTGCTGGAGCGTCTCATCAACGACAAAGCACAGTTGCAACTGGCGCGTGAGACCGGCGTTCGTGTGGAGGACTCAGCCATTGACCAGGCCGAGCAAAACATCGCACGGCAAAACCAGATGGAACTGGCCGAGCTGCACCGCCGCCTGGCCGCTGACGGGATTCCCCGCACCCAGTTGCGCGACCAGTTGCGCGATCAGATGATGTTGACGCGCCTGCGCGAACGCGATGTCGAGCCGCGCGTGAAGGTGACGGACCTGGAAGTGGACCAATACCTGCAGGAGCAAAAGCTGGCGGGCAGCATCGACCCGGCCGCCCGGGAAATCAATCTGGCGCAAATTTTGGTGGCCGTGCCTGATACCGCCACCCCGGTCCAAGTTGCCGCCTTGCAGGCCAAGGCCGAGCGGGCCTTGTTGCGGGTGCGTGCCGGTGAAAACTTTGCGGCCCTCGTGACAGAATTTTCGGATGTGACTGACAGCGCGAGTCGCGCCAACGGCGGCCAGCTGGGCTTGCGCACCGCCGACCGCTACCCGCCCCTGTTTGTGGAAGCAACCCAAAACCTAGCGGTGGGCGAGGTCTCTGCCCTGGTGCGGTCCGGTGCTGGATTTCACATCCTCAAGGTCATCGAGAAGAAAAATGCCGGCTTGCCCGCCATGACGGTGACGCAAAGCCGGGCGCGCCATATTTTGCTGCGCGTCAGCCCACCATTAAATGAGGCGGCCGCCCGCGCCAAGCTCGCCGACTTCAAGAAACGCATCGTGGCCGGACAGGCTGACTTTGCTGCTTTGGCTCGCGACAATTCGCAAGATGGCAGCGCCGCCCAAGGCGGCGATCTGGGTTGGGCGAATCCCGGCATGTTTGTGCCCGAGTTTGAGGAGGTCATGAACCGGCTGGCGCCCAGCCAGGTCAGCGACCCTTTGGTGTCCCGCTTCGGGGTGCATTTGATTCAATTGATGGAGCGTCGCAACGTGGCGTTAAGCCCGCGTGAACAACGCGAAACCGTGCGCGCCATGCTGCGTGAGAAGAAGCTCGATGAGGCTTATGTCACCTGGGCCCAGGAGTTGCGCGGTCGCGCTTACGTTGAAATGCGCGAGCCACCGCTATCAAACCAATGAAACACATCCCCCGCAAACGCTTTGGTCAGCATTTCCTGGCTGATCGCCTCATCATTGAAGCCATCGTTGACGCGATTGACCCCCAGCCGGGCCAGAGCATGGTCGAAATCGGCCCCGGTCTGGCCGCGCTGACGCAACCTTTGGTGGAACGCTTGGGTCACCTGACGGTCATTGAGTTGGACCGCGACCTGGCGGTTCGGCTGCGCGGCCACCCCCGGCTCTCGGTCATTGAGTCTGATGTGCTGAAAGTGGACTTTGCCCAAGTCGCAAAGGACAAGGGTGTGCCCAAACTGAGAGTGGTGGGCAACCTGCCTTACAACATCTCCACCCCGATCTTGTTTCATTTGCTGGATTTCGTGGATGTGATTGAAGACCAGCATTTCATGCTGCAAAAAGAAGTCATCGACCGCATGGTGGCGCGCCCCTGCACCTCCGATTACGGCCGCCTGAGCGTGATGTTGCAGTGGCGTTACGCCATGGAAAACGTGCTGTTCGTGCCGCCCGAGAGTTTCGATCCGCCGCCCCGCGTCAACAGTGCGGTCGTACGCATGGTGCCGCGTGAAACTCCTGCCCCGATTGACGTGAAGCTATTGAGTGAACTGGTGCAGGTGGCCTTCAGCCAGCGCCGCAAGCTGATGCGCCATACCCTGGGCAAGTGGCTGACGGAGAAAGCCTTTGTCGGCGAGTTCAACGTGCAGCGGCGGGCTGAAGAAGTGCCCGTGGCCGAGTATTTGGAACTGGCGCTGGCCTTGGCCGCGCAGAGCAAAAGCATCGCCGCAACATAAGGCGTCCCACCGGTGAACACCACGGCTGAGGCTGTGGTTCAGCCAAGAAAAAAGGCCCGATCTTGCGATGGGCCTTTTTTTACGTGGGTGCGTTGATGCGATTAAGCGGCGGCCATCCAATAGCCGGCGTTAAAAGGACTGCTCATGCGCAGTGCCAGGGGTGACACGTCCAACAGTTTGTCGGTCGGCATTTTTTCACCGGATTCGGTGGTGAGTTCAATGCCGGCGACGGTTGCATTGCTGCTCTCCGCGCCTTTTGCCTCGTTCGCCCGTTCTGCTTGGCTGGTGTGTGCAGAACGGGCTACAGAAAAGAATAGAAGCAGCGGAACGGGATTTTTCGATCACCCCAGTAGTCGGCCGCATCCCGGAAGATGTCGAGCAACTGCTCACGCGCTTCTTTGTCAAACTTGGCGTTGGCTGGAATGTGCTCCAGCACGGCAATAAAACCAGGCTGCACGCCGGATTTGTGCAGGGGGTCGGTCATGCTGTCATACAAGGCATCAAAATTCTTGCCGACATGGGCCGATAATTTGAACTGCTGACCGATCAGGTCCAGCACGTCTTGCTTGGTCTGGGCGTTGGCCAGGTTGGCATACAAAAAGTGGTGCCCCAAGGTGACCGCTGATTCCTGCAATTCAGGGACTCGAAAAGCCCGGATGGACTGGACGATATTGGGCCGAATGCCGCGCAGCGGCATTTCTGCAGTGGCACGTTCTGGTGCTGATATTTCTTGCGTAAGTGACATATTTATTCCCCGCTTCACCTTCAAAAATTAAAAATCTAAATTACGGAACGATCTTGCGGAAGCTTGCATAGTGATCGGCCGTGTAATAGCAAATGTCTGGCGCTTTGGCTTGCCCGCCACAAACAATGCGGCGGACGCCCCGGTTGCGGGCGCCTGGTGTTGCGACGGTATATTCCCGGTAGTAACCCCGCTTTTCAGCGGGTAGCAAACGCTCACGATTGCCAAATACGACCCCGTCTTTTTCATAAGCAAACGGACCACCCTGGCGGATCAATCCGTAAACCTGCGCGCCTTGCCGTGGCAATTCGGCGACCGCAATGCTGGTCTGGACGTCCACCTGCGCGGGCCACCTGGCCTGCACTGAACCCCCGACAAACATCCCGGCAAGCAAGAAGCCAGTGAGCACCAACTTAAGGCTTGTAAATCGCGACATGAAACAACACTTCCCACAACACTCCGGGTTTACCCGGTAATTTCAAGGTCCGTAGTGTCGCGTATTTGCGATAAAAATGCAAGCGGCTGCTCAAAAAATGGGCAGCCGCTTGCGGGTTTTATCAGCAGTAAGTTAGTGCCAGCTACGGCTGAAGAACTTAGCGGGTGGCGTTGGCGTCCGCTACAGTGAGTGCTGTCATATTTACAATTCGACGTACCGTGGTACTGGCCGTCAAAATATGCACCGGTTTGGCCGCACCCAGCAGCACGGGGCCAATGGCAATGTTGCCGCCCGCCGCTGTTTTCAGCAGGTTGTAGGCGATATTGGCCGCATCAATATTGGGCAGCACCAGCAAATTGGCGTCGCCGACCAGCGTGCTGTGCGGCATGAGGGCGGCGCGGGACTTGCCGTCCAGCGCCACGTCGCCGTGCATTTCACCATCGACTTCGAGCCAGGGTGCCTGCGCGCGCAACAACGCCAGGGTGTCGCGCATCTTGATGGCGCTGGGTTGGCTGCTGCTGCCAAAGTTGGAGTGGCTCAGCAACGCGACCTTGGGTTTGATACCAAAGCGCATCATTTCTTCAGCCGCCATGACCGTGATTTCAGCCAGTTGCGCGGCGGTCGGGTCGTAATTGATGTGGGTGTCCACCAAAAACAGCTGACGCTCGGGCAGTACCAAGCCATTCATACAGGCGTAGGTGTTGACGCCAGCGCGACGGCCAATGACCTGGTCCATGTACTGCAGGTGCAGCGCCAGACTGCCCCAAGTTCCGCAAATTAGCCCGTCCACGTCGCCTTTGTGCAGCAACATGGCGCCAATGAGGCTTAAACGACGGCGCATTTCAATCTTGGCCATTTGCGCGGTGATGCCGCTGCGCTCGGTCATGCGGTGGTAGGTTTGCCAGAAATCGCGGTAGCGGTGGTCCATCTCGACATTGACCACGTTGTAATCAATGCCTTCACGCAGGCGCAGACCAAACTTCTCGATGCGTTCGGCAATCACCAGCGGGCGCCCAATCAGGGTCGGCAGGGCCAGGCCCTCGTCCACCACAATCTGGCAGGCCCGCAGCACGCGCTCGTCTTCGCCTTCGGAGTAGGCCACACGCTTTTTGAGCGCCTTTTTGGCGGCCGTGAAAATCGGTTTCATCACCGTGCCGGAGGCGTACACAAAGCTTTGCAGGCGCTCACGGTAAGCGTCCATGTCCAGAACCGGGCGCATGGCCACGCCGCTGTCAGCGGCCGCCTGGGCAACGGCCGGGGCGATCATCATCATCAAGCGCGGGTCAAACGGCTTGGGAATCAAATACTCGGGGCCAAAAGCGAGTTTTTCACCCGCATAGGCTGCGGCCACCACTTCGCTTTGCTCGGCCTGGGCCAGTTCGGCAATGGCGTGCACGGCCGCAATTTCCATCTCGATTGTGATGGTCGAGGCGCCGGCATCCAGCGTGCCGCGGAAAATGTAGGGGAAGCACAGGACGTTGTTGACCTGGTTCGGGTAGTCCGAGCGGCCGGTGGCGATGATGGCGTCGTCACGCACCGCTTTGACTTCTTCCGGCAGAATTTCGGGGGTCGGGTTGGCCAGCGCAAACACCAGCGGACGGGCAGCCATTCTGCGCACCATGTCGGGCTTGAGCACGCCACCGGCGGACAGGCCCAGGAACACGTCAGCACCTTCGATGATCTCGCTCAGCGTGCGGGCCGAGGTTTTTTGGGCGAATTGGATTTTGTCGTCGTCCATCAACTCGGTGCGGCCCTCGTAGACGACACCGGCCAGATCGGTCACGTAAATGTTCTCGCGGGCAATGCCGAGCTTGACCAGCAAGTTCAGGCAAGCCAGCGCCGCGGCACCGGCGCCGGAGGTGACCAGCTTGACGTC
>CAJAFJ010000182.1 GCA_903938955.1 uncultured beta proteobacterium
GATCCAAGCTGGCTCAGTCCCGACAAGAAAAGTTGCGTTTCTGCACAATCTTGCCCTACGACCAACGCGCGCAAGGTTGAAAAATCCGGCACGTAGCTGGGGATAACTTCCTGCTCGGCGGCTTGAAAATCGGCCTGCAACTGATGGACGCCACGCTCAGCTTCAAACAAGTGCTCAAGGAACGGCGTTTCCACCGTTTGCAGTGACTCCAGATTTCGATTGTTTTGCACCCCCATCACGAGGCTCAGCACCAGCCCAACCCCAAAAGTTGCGCCAACACTGAGGGGCAAAAGCCATATCTTTGAACGAAATTTCATTGTCATCACTCCCATGGAATACTTTCAACCGCACGCCCGCACTTGGCACATCGGCTGGATCACGCCTGCTTGATTTTTTGTTGCAGGGGTTGAACTTTGGCGGCTTAGGTCTTCACCGCCGCGGAAGTCTCAATCAACAGCCAATAAAACTTTGACTGATGAGTCAATCGCACTTTTTTCGATATAGCCGATGGTGTTTGGATTAGCTGCCACCATCTTTTTTACCGTGGCTGAATTGGCAATTTCTTTGGGTGGTGTTGCTTTGCCTGAAAACACCAGACGCGACCAAACTGCCTTGACCTGGGCAGGGGATTTGCCAGTCACTTTGGTATAAAACAACTCGCGCACTGCCGCCGACTCGGTCTGGTCGAGCAGTAGCGCGACGCCCACGCCGGGCAATTGATCCGATTTGCCCAGAAACAGGCCCGCAGCTTGTTCGGTCGTCATGGCCGCAGCGGCACTGTTGGCCCCAACCACCACAGCGACCTGTGCGCCGCTGGCTTGGGCGAGCAGTGCGCCCGCGGCGAATACTAGTGTTTTAGTGATATTTTTCATGGCTATTGGATTCAATCAAAACACGCGGTCGTAGCTGACGCGAAGCACCGTGGCGTCACCGCCAAAGTTGTTGGCAACATCGTAATTTTTATCAAGCTGAGCCTTGACGGCACTGCTTGAATCGAGGTCATAGCGCAGCGTGACAGATGTGCGTTTGTAGGAGCTGAGGGCTGGGTACAACGAACTGTCAGTGGTTTCTTCCGTGTATTTGGCAAAGTTGATGAACGGTGTCCATTTGCCCAAACGCATGCCCGCACCGATGGTGAAGGCGGGCGCAGTGACTTTGTACGGGCCGGTAAAGTAATCCCGCGTGAGTTGCGTGAATTCGGACAAGACGAACCACTTGTCGAAATCAAGATTGGCGGCCAGTCCATAGGCTTGCAATTTGGAAGCGTCATCAAGGAGGGTGGCGGGATCGTTATTGATGCTTCTGACATCGGCCTTCATGACAACCGCACGTACCGTCAGCGGCCCATTGTTGACTTCGATGTCAGCCCCAATCAGGTTATTCCACTGGACCTCGGTGTCTCCATCTGGGTAGTAAAGCTTTTGATACAAAGATTTTTTGACTTTTTCCTGGCCTGTAAACAAGCTGGCGGTGAGGTTGGTGTCGCCCATGTTGCGGCTGTAGCGCACGCTGGCACCGTTGTAGTTAGCAGCTTCCCAGCCGTAGAGCTCGGGGGGCGGGGTGATCCAGGGGTAGGACACACCGATATCTTGAAAATCAGAGTAGTAGTAAAGGGGGATGCGCTTGCGGCCCACTTGTACTTCAAAATTTTCATTGAACTTGTAGCTGCCATAAGCCCAAGTCACGTCGGGCGTTCCATTGGTGCCACGGCTGACCAATTGTGCGGTCAAACTGGTTTTGTTGTTGATAGTGTATTTGCCCTGAATCCCCACCCGAGACTCTGGCGTCAGCGAAAAATCATCGCCGTACACGCCAGCGTTGCCCCAGTCTGCGACATAGCACGGGCAGTTGACGCCTTTGATTTGCGGTGGTCCTGCATAGTTGGCATCCAGATTGCCACTGAGCACCTTGCCGCCCACGAGTGAGACATAACCCGACAGTTTGAAATTGGAGTCGGTCGCTGCGTCTTGCGCCAGAACCTGGGTTGCCGGTACAAGGCTGGCGCCGACTAGGGCGAGCTGAAGCAGTGGTTTGTGAAGCCTGGATTTAACGCTAACTTTGATCATTATTGGCTTAGTTGTCTTTTTGCAAAGAGGGGTGGGTGTGCGGTTATTTTGAAAAAAAGTGTAAATTCTTAAACAATTCGTAACTAATTTTAGGTGTTATGTTTTGATAGTCCGCAAATGGCGCGATGCCGAATTTGATAAATGGCCTCTATCTGCCGGGTTATTGACTCATGTCACGCAATGGATTTCGTCAGTGGCGCCATCTCAGCATCCAGCGCGTAAAACGTGTCGTCGAACACGCCTTGGGTGTGAGCGTGAAAGTGGCGGTGTCCAGGGTACTTATTCAGCCTTGCGCATGGCCTGCGCCATAGCCGTGTGTCCCCGTGCCTCCAGCGTGTCGGCGGCGCTTAGACGATCCCGCACCTCCCGGTTTTGGCTGAGCTTGACCTTGCCGACCAGCGACGTGATGGCGATCTCGATCCCCACAATGTGGCGCAGCATGGGGTTGATGAATTCAGGCTCGGAATCCCCCATCTTCCAGGGCTTGGGTTCTGTGGCCTCGTGGCGCCGCGTCAGCTGTGCCACCACGCGGCGCACAAAACGTTCGTCATCCTGCACCGTGAGCGTGCCGTGTGCATGCACCACTTCGTAGTTCCAGGTCGGCACTTGGCGGTGTGTCTCATGTTTGCTGGGGTACCAGTTGGGTGAGATATAGGCTTCAGCACCTCGAAACACGACCATCACCGGCGTGCCGGTGGGGCAACGCTGCCACAGCGTATTGGCGCGGGCCACATGCGCGATGAGCACGCCATGCGCCCCCGCACCCGCATCGAATTCAAACGGAATATGGTCGGCATCCAGTCCGGCATCTCCGTGGGTCACCAGCATGCCCAGCGGATGCTCGCGCATGATGCGGTGCAATGCGTCAGGTCGGGTTTCAGCAAAGTGGGTTGGAATGTACATCGTGGGCTTTTGAAGGGCAAACGAGAAATTGTCGCTACTTTTGCCCACCACCGGCACAGCTGGTGCGCAAAACTTCAAGGCCTGAAAGGGGCGACAAGTTCACGCTTTCAATTGGAAGCGGGATGGGCCACGGATTGGTAGGCCAACCAGCCGCCAAACGCTGTAATGTCCTTGGCCCCCATGATCCCTTTCGGTTCGCAAATAAAGCCGGCCACCAGGCTCCCGTCCGCCAGCAGGGTGCGTCCAATGCCCAGCGGTGCCGGAATGCCATCCACAAAACTACCGAACTGGCTGACCGGCAGCTCCCACACTTCCACCTCAATCGCGGTGCCTCCTTCGTCGACCCGAACCAGACCGGGACGGCGCCCATCGGGCAGGGCGTAAAGGCGGTATTCCGGTGCTGTGGTGGTGCGCTGCAGCAAGCGGGCCCCCCGGCTGGTGAGTTGATGGTTCAGCGGCTGGCCTTGCAAATGGGCGCCGCACACGGCCACGCGCACCTGGCCTGAAGGCACCGCCGTTGCGGCCGCGAAGGGCACGCTGGCATGGCCGGTCGCCCCCAGCGTGGCCGCCTGTCCCTGCAACGCAGATTGCCAGCGTTGTGCCAGGTGCAACAGCGGTTGGTCCTGGTGAGCGGGGGCCACAAAGGTCACGCCGCAAGGCAGGCCATCGGGACGAAAACCAGCCGGCACGGCCATGGCGGCGTAGTCCAGCAAGTTCACAAAGTTGGTGTAGTAGCCAAAGTCGCTGTTGCGCGCGATGGGTTCGCCCAGCAGGGTGGCGATGCTGTGAATGGTGGGCGAGGTGGGCAGCAGCATGCAGTCGATGGTGGCCCACACGCCGGCGCAGCGTTGCGCCAAGGCGCGCAGGCGGTACTGGGCGGCAAAGGCATCCGCGGCCAGGGGTTTGGCGCCCCCCAGCGTGATCTCGCGTGTCACCGGGAAAACGGACTCGGGCTGGGCGTCAATAAAGGCCCGGATCGCCTGGTAGCGCTCGGCCACCCAGGGGCCTTCGTACAGCAGGCGGGCGGTCTCCGCAAACGGGGCAAAGTCGATCTCCACCAGTTCTGCCCCCAGCGCCTGGGCCTGCACGCAGGCCTCGGCATAACACTGGGCATACGCGCTATCACCCAAAAACTGCAACTGGTCCGCACGCGGCACGCCCACGCGCCACTGCGCCGCCCGGCCAAAGTCAAAGCCGTGTGGCTGGGCTGGGCGCGAGAAGGGGTCTTGCGCGTCATAGCCGAGCGCCACGGCAAAGACCTGCTGCGCGTCATCGGCCGTCAGCGCGAAGATCGATACCACGTCCAGCGAACGACAGGCGGGCACCACGCCCTGTGTGGACAACAGGCCCAGGCTGGGCTTGAGGCCGACCAAATTGTTGAAGCCGGCCGGTACGCGGCCCGAACCCGCGGTGTCCGTGCCCAGTGAAAAACTCACATGACCCAGGGCCACGGACACCGCAGAGCCGGAGCTGGAGCCGCCCGACACGTAGTCCGGGTTGAAGGCGTTGCGGCAGGCGCCATAGGGCGAGCGCGTGCCGTTCAAGCCGGTGGCGAACTGGTCCAGATTGGTCTTGCCGATGGCGATGGCGCCGGCGTCCAGCAAGCGTTGCACCACGGTGGCGCTGCGCTCTGGCGTGTAGGCGTAGTCCGGGCAGCCCGCCGTGGTGGGTACACCGGCCAGGTCGATGTTGTCCTTGATGGCGAAGGGAATGCCCCACAGCGGCAGCCCCTCAGGGCCACGTTCCACCAGCGCTTGTGCCTGGGCCCGCAAGGTGGTGGCGTCCACGCGATGAATCCACGCAGTGTGCGGGTCGTCGCCGATTGCGGCGATGACGCTATCCACCAACTGCACAGGGTTCAGACGGCCGTCACGGTAGGCCTGCTGCAGGCTGCCGATGTTCAGCGATAAGTTGGGCTTGTTCATGCGTTTTCTCCTTGAATCACAACAACGTCCTGGCCGGCGGACACGGCGCTGCCTTCACGGCAGGCCATGCGCAGCACCTGGCCAGCGCAGGGCGCCGACACGGTGAATTCCATCTTCATGGACTCGATGACGAGCAGGGCGTCGCCCTCCATCACCATGTCCCCTTCCGCCACCAGCAGCTTCCACACGCTGCCGGGGACGGCGCTGGCCACGCTGCGGGCCCCGGGGGGCAGGTCATCAGCGGACACGGTCGCGTCCAGCACCTCGACTTCGCCCACGTACTCCGCCAGGCCCGCCGCATGCCAGCGTTCGCGCTCCTCCTCAAACGCCTGTCCTTGCTGGGCGCGGAAAGCGGCGATATCGGCTGCGTTCTCGCTCAGGAATTCGCGGTACTGGTGCAGGCTGAAGGTGCCCTCTTCGACCCGCAGCGGGTAGCGCCCGGCAGGAAAGTCGCGGCGGATTTGCAGCAGCTCTTCTTCGCCCACCGGGTAAAAGCGGATCTGGTCGAAAAAGCGCAGCAGCCAGGGCTTGCCGGGCTCGAAGGCGGGGGCGCCACTGTCGGCATCGCGCCAGCGGTTCCACATCTGCAAGGTGCGGCCCACAAACTGGTAGCCTCCCGGGCCTTCCATGCCGTACACACACATGTAGGCGCCGCCAATGCCCACGGCATTCTCGGGTGTCCAGGTGCGGGCCGGGTTGTACTTGGTGGTGACCAGTCGGTGCCGCGGGTCCAGCGGCGTGGCCACCGGCGCGCCCAGATAGACATCGCCCAGACCCAGCACGAGATAGCGGGCGTCGAATACCGTTCGGTGCACCGCATCGATATCCGCCAGGCCATTGATCCGGCGAATGAACTCGATGTTGCTGGGGCACCAGGGGGCATCGGGCCGCACCGATTGCATGTACTTTTCAATCGCCAACCGGGTCGCGCTGTCATCCCACGACAGCGGCAGGTACACGGTGCGCGAGGGCACGACGGGGTCGTCGGTGTCGCCCAGCGCATCGTCGGCGGCAAAGATCGCCGCCACCAGATCGGCACGCGACAGTTGCTGCGGCTCAAAGTGGATTTGCAACGAACGGATGCCGGGCGTCAGGTCCACGATGCCCGGTAAATCCTGCGCCTGCAGCGATTGCATCAGGCCGTGCACACGCAGGCGCAGCGCAATGTCCAGCACGGCGTCCCCCAGCTCCACCAGCACATAGCGGTCACCGGCCTGGCGCAACACCAGCGCCGGGCGCTCGTCTTGCGCTGCACGTTGTGCCAGGATCGGCGAGCCCACCGCCTCGGTGCGCAGCGCCATCGTGGGCGCCTGCCACATCAGGTCGGTTATGCGCCGCTCCTGAGCGGCTTGCAGGGCCAGTGCTTCTTCGGCCGTGACGCAGCGAAAACGCACCGTGTCGCCGGGGCGCAGCTGGCCCATTTTCCAGCGCTCACTGGCCAGCACCACGGCCGGGCAGACAAAGCCGCCCAGGCTGGGGCCGTCGGGCCCCAGGATGACGGGCATGTCGCCGGTGAAGTCGATGGCGCCAATGGCGTAGGCGTTGTCGTGGATGTTGGACGGGTGCAGCCCCGCCTCGCCGCCATCGCGGCGCGCCCATTCGGGCTTGGGGCCGATCAGGCGCACGCCGGTGCGGCTGGAGTTGTAGTGCACCTGCCAGTCGGTGCCGAAAAACATCTGCACATCGTCATTGGTGAAAAAATCCGGCGCCCCATGCGGGCCGTAAAGGACCGCGATATCCCAATGGTGCTGGTAAACCGGCACCACCGCGGCAGGCAGGCTCGCTATGGGTGTCGCCACGGCATTGGAGCCGATGTGCAGCATGTCGCCGGTGCGCAAGGTGCGCCCGGCGTGTCCGCCGAACTGGCCGAGCGTGAAGGTGGACCGGCTGCCGAGGTACAAGGGCACATCCAGTCCGCCGCGCAGCGCCAGGTAGGTGCGCGCACCAGCGCCCTGCACGGCACCGATCTTCAGCACGCTGCCGGCCTTGATGGTGTGTGACTGCCACAAGGGCAGGGCCACGCCGTCCACACTCGCCGCCATGGCCGCGCCGCAGACAGCGATCACCGTGTCGTGCAGGAAACGCAGGCTGGGGCCGGTCAGCGTGCACTCCAGTGCGGCGGCATCCGGCGCGTTGCCGACCAGTCGGTTGGCCAGGCGCATGGCCAGGTCGTCCATCGGGCCGCTGGGGGGCACGCCCACCGCCCAGTAGCCGACGCGGCCTGGGTGGTCTTGCACGGTGGTTTGCACGCCCGGCTCCAGCACCTCCAGCGCCTGCGGCTGGTAGTGCAGTTCGGCCAGGCTGCGCGTGATCATCAGGCCTTGCACAAACACGGGGTCGGCCACCACGGTGCGCAAATAGCGCAGATTGGTCTCGATCCCGGCCAGGCGGGTGGCGGCCAGCGCGGCCTGCAGCCGAGCCACCGCATCGGCACGGTCGAGGCCGGTGACGATGAGCTTGGCAATCATCGGGTCGTAATGCGGTGGCACTTCGCTGCCCGTCGCCACCCAGGTTTCAATGCGGGCATCTGCCGGGAACATCACCTCCGTCAAGCCGCCCGCGCAGGGCTGGAAGTTGCGGGCCGGGTCTTCGGCGTACAGCCGTACCTGAATCGAGGCGCCCTGCGGCGTGGGCACCTGCAAGGCGAATTGATCGCCACGCGCCAGGCGCAGCATCCAGGCCACCAGATCGACGCCTGTCACCTGCTCGGTCACGCCGTGCTCCACCTGCAAACGGGTGTTGACCTCCAGAAAATAGAAGGCGCCGGTATCAGCGTCCAGCACATATTCCACCGTGCCCGCCGAGCGGTAGTTGACGGCCTTGGCCAGGCGCACGGCGGTGTGCTGCAGGGCGGTGCGGGTTGTCTCCGACAGGCCGGGCGCCGGGGTTTCTTCAATCACTTTCTGGTTGCGGCGCTGGGCCGAGCAATCGCGCTCACCCAGCGACACCACCTGGCCTTTTCCGTCGCCAAACAGCTGCACCTCAATGTGGCGCGCGCGTTCAACAAACTTTTCCAGAAACAGGCCTGCGTCCTTGAAGTTGGCTTGCGCCAAGCGCTGCACGGCTTCGAACGCCGGGCCCATCTCCGCCTCGTTGCGAATCAGCCGCATGCCAATGCCGCCGCCGCCGGCCGTGCTTTTGAGCATGACTGGGTAACCGATGCGCGCCGCCTCGCTGCGGGCTTGCGTCAGGTCCGTCAGCAAGCCGCTGCCGGGTAGCAGGGGAACGCCCTGGGCTTCAGCCAGCGCCCGCGCGGTGTGTTTGAGGCCGAAGGCGCGCATCTGGGCGGGCGTGGGGCCGATGAAGGCGATGCCTGCGTCTTCGCACGCCTGGGCAAAGTCGGGGTTCTCAGACAGAAAACCGTAGCCGGGGTGGATGGCGCCGGCACCGGTGGCGCGCGCCGCGTCCAGGATGCGCTGCGGGTCCAGGTAGCTTTGCGCTGCCGGGGCCGGGCCAATGCAGACGCTGGCGTCGGCCATGGACACGTGGAGTGAGTCGGCATCGGCCTCGGAATACACCGCCACCGAGCGCAGGCCCAGGGCTTTCAAACTGCGGATCACGCGGCAGGCAATGGCGCCGCGGTTGGCGATCAAAACGGTATCAAACATGGGACATTCCTCATGAAGCGGGTCGTCCCGCCAAGTGATGCGGCACCACGGGTCGTCCCGTGGGCAAGTGTTTAACCGGTGCTGGCCGCTGCTTTTGTGTCGCGGGTCAATCCCAAACCAGCAAGCGGATCGGCGTCGGGTTGTAGCCGTTGCAGGGGTTGTTGAGCTGCGGGCAGTTGGAGATGAGCACCACCACGTCCATCTCGGCCTTCAGCTCCACATACTTGCCAGCACCGGAAATGCCGTCAGCAAAACTCAGGTGTCCTTCGGGCGTGACAGGCACGTTCATGAAAAAGTTGATGTTGGGCGCGATGTCGCGTTTGCCCATGCCCAGCACGCCCGCCTCGTGGCAGTGGCACAGGGCGTGCATGAAACTGTCACGGCAGCTGTGCATGGGGCGTTTGTCCAGTGCATAGCGCACGGTATTGCTCTCGCTGGAGCAGGCGCCGCCCAGGGTGTCGTGGCGGCCACAGGTGTCGGCCACGATGTTGAGCATGACCCGGCCCGCGTTGGAGTAGAGCCGGGAGCCCAGCCCCAGGTAGAGCTGGCCGTTGCGGGCGATGGTGTCGGCTGCGCTGTAACGCTCGGACGCGTCGGCCGCGCTGTAAAACAGCGTGTCCACCGCCTGGTTGCCTTCCACGTCCAGGATGCGCAGGGTTTGCCCGGCGCGTACCGTGGCCATCCAGGGGTCGCCTGCGAGGCAGGTTTGGTCCAGCACGGCGTGGGCCGGGTTGAGTTGGCTTTCCAGCAAATGGCTCATGCTGCGACTCCACAGTAGCGTTCGGTGTTGATGAAGGCCCGGCCGTTTTGCGGGCATTGGAGGCGACAGGCGTCGTCTGGCGCCACCGGGGCTGCGCGGTAGGCGCTGAGTTGTACGTCGGCCGGGGCGTAGTCGGGGCGTGCATCCAGCGGGTGCGGTGCGCTGCTCAGCACCACTAAGGTGTCCATCTCGAAGCGCAGATCCACATAACTCCCCGTCACGCTGTGGCCCGGCACGTGGCTGAGCGCGCCGTCGGCATCGGGCACCACCTTGCTGAAGAAGTTGACGCTGGGGATCAGGTCGCGCACGCCCAGCCCCGACTTGGCCAATTCGATGAGCAAGCCGTCGCGGCCATTGCGGTGCATGGCGTTGCGGTGCGTCTGGTAGCGCTTTTCACCATACTTGGCGAGCACCATGGCGGCGTCGCTCACGCCACACCAGGTGTCATGCCAGCCCAGGCTGTCTGCCGTGATGGAGCACAGCACGCGACCCATGTCGGATTGGCAGACAAAACCGGCGGTGAGGAAGGCGGTGTGCTGGGACTTCAGGGTGTCCGGCATGTTGTAACGCTCCAGGGGTTGTTCGGCGTTGTAGAACAACGCGGCCACATTGGCACCGCCTTGCAGGTCGGTCAGGCGCAACACGGTGCCGCGGCGCAAGCGGGCGGACCAATGGTGACCACCGGGGAGTTGTTCCTCCCATAGCAGGGAAGCGACAGGGTTGGGGCTCATTCGGGGTTCCTTTCTTCGGCCACTTGGGTGAGCCGTTCTAATTGGTCGAGGTCGGTTTTCATGCCCGAGGTTTCACGGATACGGTCCAGTAACTGGCGTTTGAGTCGTGTGAATTCGGGCGAAAGCTTCATGTCCTGCTCGCGTTTGGCCGGCAAGGGCACGTCATAAATCGAGTCGATGCGGCCCGGGCGTGGCGCCATCAGCACCACGCGGTGGCCGAGGTAGATGGCCTCTTCCACATCGTGTGTGACAAACACGATGGTGGTGCGCTCCAGCCGGTGCACATGGAGAATCAGGTCGTGCATGACCTCGCGGGTTTGCGCGTCCAGCGCACCAAAGGGCTCGTCCATCAGCAAAATGCGGGGTTTGCCCATCAGGGCCCGGGCAATCGCCACACGTTGTTGCATGCCGCCCGACAGCTGGTTGGGGTAGGCGTCAGCCGAAGCCGTTAATCCCATCAGTCTCAACAAGGCATCGGCGCGACCGGAGGCGGCCTCGACGTCTGCGCTGCTGCGGTTCTGGGTGTGGGCGCTGAGCTGACGGCAGAAGCGGATGTTTTCCGACACACGCAACCAGGGGTACAGGCTGTAGTGCTGGAACACCATCGCGCGGTCCTGGCCCGGCCCGGTGATGGCCTGGCCTTCAACCAGCACCTCGCCCTGGCTGTGTGTTTCCAGCCCGGCCAGGGTGCGCAGCAAGGTGGACTTGCCACAACCGGAGGCCCCCACCAGGGTGATGAACTCGTTGTCGGCAATGCCCAGGTTCACGTCTTGCAGCGCGGTGGTCTGCTTCGGCTCGTCACCGAAAAACTTCCAGACGTTTTTGCATTCGATTTTCATGGCGCTTACCTTCCGTGCAGCCAGGGAAACGCCTTGCGGTGCAGCAGGCGAAACAGTTGGTCAATGGCCAGGCCGATGAAGCCAATCAGCAAGATGCCGGCAAAAATCTTGTCGGTCTGCAGAAAACGCTGGGCTTTCAGGATGGCAAAGCCCAGCCCCGAGTTGGCCGCGACCAGCTCGGCCACCACCAGGTAGGTCCAGGCCCAGCCCATGGTGACGCGCAGGGTGTCCAGCAGGGCGGGCTTGGCTGACGGCAGAATCACCTTCTCCAGCACCTCGCGGCGGGTCGCGCCCATGGTCTGCGCGGCCTCAATCTGCGCCATGGGGACGCGGCGCACATCCTCGGCCACCATCAGCACCATCTGGAAAAAAGTACCGATGAAGATGATGGCCACCTTGGCCCCTTCATCAATGCCGACCCACAGCATCACCAGCGGGATGAACGCGACAGCGGGCATGTAGCGGATGAAATCGGTCAGCGGCTCCAGCAGCGCCTGCACCGCACGCCAGCTGCCGATCAGCAGGCCCAGCGGCACGGCCAGCAGTGCCGACAGCGCCCAGCCAGCGACGACCCGCAAGGTGCTGATGAAGGCGTCCCCCATCAGGTCGTCTTCCATCGCCCAGCTACCGATGCGGGTCACCACCGTGTCGGGGCCGGGCAGAAACACCGGGCTCACCCCCGAGTAGGCACTGAGCAACGCCCAGCCCAGCAGGGGCACCAGCAGACCGACCAGTGCCAGCACCCCATAACTGCGACGCGAGATCGCCAGCCGTATGGACCACATGCGCAGCCCCTTATTTGAGTGCGTCTTGCAACAAGCTGCCGTCAATGCCCTTGGCGGCCACGGGCTTGCCTTCAATCAGCTTGTGCTGGGTCAGGAAGGCGGTAATGGTAGGCGCGGTGCTGGCCAGTGACAGGGCCTGTTTGGCATCGAAGGCGAGGGTGTTGGCGGCCGCATCGAAGAACTTGGTACCGGGCAGGAACACGGCGTACTCTTCGGGCGTCATGTTGACCACCTTGGACATGATCTTGGCCGCTTCGACCGGTTGTTCACGGATGAACTTTTCGGTCTCGAACCAGGCCTTGATCATGCCGACCAGTTCTTTGCGCTTGGTCAAAATGGCCTTGTCCTGGGCGACCAACAGGTCAGGCACCAGGCCGGGCATGTCCTTGGAGGTGAACATGGACTTGCCTTTGCCACTTTTTTCAATCTGGCTGACCCAGGGATTCCACAGCACCGCCGCATCTACCTTGCCACTGATGAAGGCGGCCGCAGCGTCCCCGGCCGAGAGGTTGACGATCTTCACGTCCGACAGCTTCATACCGTTCTTGGCCAGGGCCGTGGCCAGCACAAAATGCGAGATGCTGAACTGTTCCAGCGCGACTTTTTTGCCCTTGAGCTGCGCGAAGGATGTGATCTTGGGGCTGACCATCAGCGCGTCATTGCCAGCCGAGTTGTCGTTCACCAGAATGGCTTTCAGCGGCAAGCCTTTGGCGAGGGGGCCCAGGGTGTCGGACCAGGTCTGGGAGTTGGCATCCAGCTGGCCTGAGGACAGCGCGCCAATCGAATCGGTGTAGTTGGCAAACCAGACGAGCTTGACGTCCGCGCCGTGTTTCTTGAAGAAACCTTTTTGCTCTGCCACATACCAGGCGACCCAGCCCGGCCAGTCGGACACGCCGACCTTGACTTCGGCAGCGGCCGGCATGGACACCGCCGTTGCACCGATACCAGCCAACACCAGGCAGGCACTGACAACGCTGCGCTTGAACGAACGAGAGATCGAGAAGAGAGAAGTAGACATGGCGAGACTCCAAAAAGTGGGACAAATGCGGGAGACCACCTCGATCACGAAGTGATATCTCCCGGGCTTTTGTCCCGCCGTGGAGCCCGCAGTAGTAAATGCCACTGCTGGCCGGCTGCTCTCGGACCAGACATTCCTTGATGACAAAGAACCGGAACCCTAGCGTCCATTTTGATAAGCAAACCGAGTTGGTTGCCCGCGCTTGTTCATAAGCACAAGCCATGCCAGGATTTTTTGGGTCTATGACGTCAAAAATCCCTACCTCGCATTTTTGAGTGCACTATTTTGGTGTTTTATGCCTGAATTTGGCTCGATTGGATGCGCCATTTCGGTCGCCATACAGGCCCGCCAAAATCAGAGCAGGCGAAACGCCAGCACCGCCACCAAGGTTGGCGGTAGCGCCGCGATCAGCAGGCCCAGCGGGTGGATGACGCCATCGGCAAATTTCTCTTTCAGAATCGAGGCCCCCGCTGGATTGGGGGCGTTGGCGATGAATGTCAGTCCGCCCCCTGTCACCGCGCCGGCTACCAGCGCAGTCTTGAAGTCCAGGCTCAAGCCCTCCACCAAAGAACCCAGGTAGGTCAGTGCTGCGTTGTCCGTGATGGCGGTCAATGCCGTGGCGCCAAAGAAAACCGCATCGGCATCCATGCCCAGCAAAATGGGTTGCAGCCACCACTGCTGCAGCCCGCCCAGCACCACCAGACCGGCCAGGAAGAAGGCCACCAGCAAGGCCTCGCGCAGGATGAGCGGGTTTTGGTGCCTTTGGTAGGCCGACGAGATTCCGAGGAAGAACAGGAACAGGCCCATGAACACGGCCGGGTGATGGGCAAAGACCACCACGGTGGCCAGGAAAGCCAGGTGCACCACCACCATCGACCAGGGCACCGGCGCTTGCTCGGTGGCTTGTGTTTCGGCCATGTGGTCCAACTCGCCTTTGAACAGCCACATGGCAGCGCTCGCGTTGACCAGGACCGCAATGGCTGCTTTCCAGCCAAAAGTGGTCATCATGAACCAGGTATCCCAGTTCCACTTGGCCGCCACCATCAATACCGGCGGCGCGGCAAAGGGCGTCAAGGTGCCGCCAATGGAGATGTTGACGAACAGGACGCCGATGGTGGCGTACTTGAGCTTGGCGGAGACCTCACGGGAAAACAGGGTGTCACGCAACATCAGGGCCGCCAGGGTCATGGCGGCAGGCTCGGTAATGAACGAGCCCAGCAAGGGCACCAACGCCAGCACCAGAAAATACCGCGCCATGCCTAGCGGGAGCGGCATGTATTTGGCCAGGAACCGGACGCCAGCCCCGGCAATCTGCAACACAGGCCGGGTGGCCGCAATGACCATGATGACAAAGACAAACATGGGCTCGGTGAAGTTGCGCGATTCCAGGTAGGCCGTGGCCGCCTGGGTGCCGCTGATGCCAAACATGAACAGCATCAACACCATGGCCCAGAAGCCAAAGACCACCTCCACCTCTGCCAGCAAGTGCCAGATGCCGGCATGCCGAGAGTCGGTGTGGGCCAGGTTTTCGAAGAATTTCGTCGAGAAGGTGTGGATGACGGCAAGCCCGAATAGGGCGGCGCCAATGAGTTGAATGAGTGTTGGAGCGTTCATGGTGATGGTTTTTTGTCAGCGCGTGATCAAACGAGTGCTGTTGCCTGCCAGCGATGCACAGCTCATTCTTTGATCACTTCAACGATCAGCCTGACGGATTCGGTTTTTAAACGAATCCCGGCCCAGCGTTTGATTTTTAACTGATCGGTACGGTTCAATGGTTTTGAGGAGCGCAGCGTCAGCACGACGGTGTTTTTGTCGCCCCAGCCTGTTTTGGCACTCCATTGGGGCGCCTCTTGCAGTACGACGTTCCAGACCTGGGGGTAGAGCGTGTGCAACTCAGCCGGGATGCCCGCGAGCCGCTGCTGCATCTCCTTCAATGACGTTATCTCGGTTTGCAACTGGGCAACCGTTTTATCTTTCTTCTCAATCTCCAGTCGGCTGTCCTTGTAGAGATCGCCAAGCAGATCGCTTTTCAGCGCCACCACATCCAGCCGCTGCTCGCCGGTTTGGAAAACTTTCAATTCTGATTGAGGCAATCCGGCAGCGGGCAAGCTGCTGGCCACCGCCACCAGTGCGCTTTCGGACAAGACATCACCCACCAGGGTGACCTCGATGCGCCGGGTCTTGGGGTCAATGTGGGTGGCCACCACATGCGACTGTTTGAGTTCCAGCTTTTCCTGGACAAACTGCGTCGCCCGCGATCTGAAAATTTCTTCGCCCACCAGTTGGTACGCCAGATAAACACTGGGTAGAACCGTTAATACGCCGACCATCCCAAGGTACAGATGTGCACGCGTCGCCGCACGCTCGTTCACAAATTGTTTTTGTGGGACATGGTAGGCACGGATAACCAGCGCTGCTGACAAGGCAATGAACACGCTGTTGATCGTGAACAAGTAGAACGCCCCGAAGAAAAAGGGCCAATTGCCCGTTGCCAGCCC
>CAJAFJ010000183.1 GCA_903938955.1 uncultured beta proteobacterium
CCGATCTCGCCTTCATCAAGTCCGCGTACAACGCATCGGCCGCGGCCTTGACGTCCGGGAAGCGGTCCGGGCTGATAGGGCACAGCACGACCGTAAACGGGGCCAACGCATCAGGCCAGATAATGCCGCGCTCGTCATGGTTTTGCTCGATGGCAGCGGCAGGCAGGCGCGTAATGCCGATGCCGTAGCAGCCCATGTCCATGAACTGGGGCTTGCCGTTGACATCCAGAAAGGTGGCGTTCATGGCTTCGCTGTATTTGGTGCCGAGGTAGAACACATGGCCGACCTCGATGCCGCGCTCAATCGCCAGCACGCCCTGGCCGTCGGGTGACGCGTCACCGGCCACCACGTTGCGCAGGTCAGCGACCAGCGTAGGCTCGGGCAGGTCACGGCCCCAGTTGACGCCAGTGATGTGGAAGTCAGGCTCATTGGCACCGCAAACCCAGTCACTCATAACGGCCACGTCACGGTCCACCACGAGGTTGACGGGTTGGCGCAGGCCGATCGGGCCAAGATAACCGGGCTTGCAGCCGAAATGGTCTTCAATTTCAGTCACGGTGGCGAAACGGAAATCAGACAAACCGGCCAGCTTGCCGACCTTGACTTCGTTCATGTCATGGTCGCCACGCAACAGCAACAGCCAGACTTGGGTCTTAACAACCACGCCGTCTTTGTTCAGGGTGTCGGTGGCCAGCACCAGTGATTTGACGGTCCGTTGCAACGGCAAGCTCAACAACTCCGCCACATCGACACAGGTGCTTTTGCCAGGGGTTGCGGTCTTGGTCATGGCCTGCGCTGCAGCTGCGCGCGGCCCAACCGGTGACAGTGCCTCGGCTTTTTCCATGTTGGCAGCATAGTCGCTGGTCGGGCAATACACGATGGCGTCTTCGCCAGTCGCAGCAATCACCTGGAATTCTTCGCTCAAATCACCGCCAATGGCGCCGCTGTCGGCGGCCACCGCACGGTAGGTCAGGCCAAAACGGTCAAAAATCTTGCGGTAGGCCGCCGCCATCACCTGGTAGCTGGCCTTGGCCGAATCCTGGTCACGGTCAAAGCTGTACGCGTCTTTCATGATGAACTCACGCCCGCGCATCAGACCAAAACGGGGCCGGCGCTCGTCACGGAATTTGGTCTGAATCTGGTAAAAGTTTTTAGGCAGCTGCTTGTAGCTCTTAATTTCCTGGCGTGCGATGTCGGTCACCACCTCTTCGCTGGTGGGCTGGATCACAAAATCACGGCCGTGGCGGTCCTGAATGCGCAGCATCTCGGGGCCCATCTTCTCGAAACGCCCAGTTTCAGCCCACAACTCGGCCGGTTGCACCACCGGCATGCTCAGTTCAACAGCGCCTGCGCGGTTCATTTCTTCGCGCACGATAGCCTCGACCTTGCGCACCACGCGCAGGCCCATCGGCATCAGGCTGTAGATGCCCGCGCCGAGTTTTTTGATCATGCCGGCACGCATCATCAGCTTGTGACTGACCACTTCCGCGTCCGCCGGGGCTTCTTTGAGGGTGGAGATAAAGAATTGGGATGCTTTCATGGCGTACTCGGAAAATAAGAGAGGGATTCGCCTCTTGATGCACCGCGCTTGCTGTGCATAATGGGCGAAGTTTAAAAATTGGGGTTTGATTATGCTTGACCGGGACGGCTTTAGGCCGAACGTCGGCATCGTCCTGCTCAACCAGAAAAATCAGGTGTTCTGGGGCAAGCGAATTCGTACACACTCTTGGCAGTTTCCGCAGGGTGGCATTGATCGGGGCGAAACCCCTGAACAAGCCATGGTGCGCGAACTACATGAAGAAGTGGGGCTCCACCGTGAGCATATTCGCATAGTTGCCCGCACCCGAGACTGGTTGCGCTACGAGGTGCCGGACAGATTTATTCGCCGCGATGCGCGCGGTTTTTACAAAGGCCAGAAACAAATCTGGTTCTTGCTTCAACTGGTGGGTCACGATTGGGATTTGAATCTGCGCGCCACCAACCACCCCGAGTTCGATGCCTGGCGTTGGAATGACTACTGGGTACCGCTGGACGCAGTCGTCGAATTCAAACGCGGCGTGTACGAAATGGCGCTGACCGAATTGGCCCGTTTCTTACCCCGCAACGAACATAGAAACCGGTTCTTGCGCCAAGGCCTGCGTCCGACTGATCATGATTTTGAGCAGGAAGCCCTGCCGGGCGCCGGTTTTGAATTGCCGCCCGGTGGCTCATTTGAGCCCGATCCCCAAACTGGCTATGGCCAGCCAATCAGCGTAAAAACGAATGAAACTTGACAAGTGGTTGTGGCTGGGTTTGACGCTGGTGGCCCTGGGTGCGTCAGCCGAAGAGGATGCGCTTGACTGGAAAGAAAGCGAGGCGCCCCCAGCGCCCGCATTCAACAAAGGCAAACTCCTTCCCATCGACATGCCCCACTATGTCACCCTGCAATTTGGCGTTGATCCTGCGACCTTGGTGATCACGCCGGATGGCGTGGTGCGCTATGTGGTGGTGGCATCCAATGCAACGGGCTCGATCAGCGCCATGTATGAAGGCATTCGGTGCGCCACGGGTCAAGTCAAAACCTATGCGCGTTTTGCCTCCAATGGCCAATGGTCTTCAATACAAGACCCGCAGTGGCGCGGTTTGAACGACAACTTGCCCTCGCGGCATGCGCTGGCACTGGCTAACCAAGGGGTCTGCGAAACGCCGACAATCGCGGCCAGTTCAGTCAAGGGCATCGTCAATGCGCTGACAAACCCACGCCAAGGTTCGGGTCGTTAAACGTTTTGAGTCTTGCGCGTCGTTTCGTCGGCTCCTGCCACCCTCACCCCACCGAGGGTGGTGACGGTCAATCAGCGCAAGGGCTGATTTACCGGGTCAGCACCAGATTATCCCGATGCACCATTTCTGGCTCGGCGGCGTAACCCAGTAGTTTGTCAAATTCGCTGGAGGGCTTGCGGCAAATGAGTCGCGCCTCGGCACTGGCGTAGTTGGCCAGGCCGCGGGCCATCTCGGCGCCATCTGCATCGCGAATGGCAATCACGTCACCGCGTGAAAAATCACCTTCTACACTGGTCATGCCAATGGGCAGCAGGCTTTTGCCTTCGTCCCGCAACTTGGCCACCGCACCGCCATCGACCGTGACGGAGCCGCGCAGCTGAAGATGATCAGCAATCCACTGTTTGCGCGCCTGTGTTTTTTGCGTCTGCGCCACCAGCAAGGTGCCCATGGGTTCACCCTGAGTCAAGCGCACCAGCACATCCGGCTCGCGACCCCAGGCAATCACCGTGGAGGCGCCTGAGCCCGCCGCCCGCTTGGCAGCCAGTATTTTGGTAATCATGCCGCCGCGCCCCAAACTGGAGCCAGCGCCACCCGCCATCAATTCAAGCGCGGGGTCACCGGCTTTGGCTTCATGCACGAACTGGGCATTCGGATCTTTGCGTGGATCCGCGGTGAACAGCCCTTGTTGGTCGGTCAGGATGACCAACGCATCCGCCTCCACCAGGTTGGCGACCAAGGCACCCAAGGTGTCGTTGTCACCAAACTTGATTTC